>NZ_CP014285.1 GCF_001595725.1 Bacillus thuringiensis | reverse complement strand
ACATATCTAGTGTTTTCGAATAACTCTTTCCAGTTTTGCTCTAAATACAACTTCATGTAGTTTTCTATATCTTCGCCACACGAAACATCAAATTCTACTTCAAACTGATCATCCATTGTCATTACAAGGAAAACCATTATTGCTCTAACCTCATTTAAGTTACCGATATTTTCTTTCATTTTCCTCTTCCTCCCCTGAATAAAACTCAATATTCCGTCAATACTGTAGATACCATGATAATCTTTTCTCCTTGTTCCCCCTTGGAGAACCAGCCGAGCAGTTAGCTTTTGCTAGCTGCTCTTTTAAGTTCCTCGTCATATTCCATCCGTTTCAAACTAACTAATACATCATCTAGTGTTCTTTTATCGCCTAATGCATCTCTATTCACTTCAATGTGCCAAATTATGTTTGATAATTGCGTTCTTATATCCATATCCATTCCCCTTTTCTACAAAATGAAATTTTTGTTTAGTTTTCTTACCTGCATAATATTTTGATATTTGTTTATACTATAGTTGTAACTTTTTGTTACAACATATATCCGTATCGATTGTAACTTCTAAAATTGTACAACGAAGCAGTTAGCTATTTCGGCTAGCTGCTTTGTTGTTTAAAATGAAGTTTTTATTTAACTTTGTTGCATAACATTTTTACTTCTACTCATACTATAGTTGTAACCTTAAGTTACAATGTATTGTGGGTATTGTTCTTGTTGGACGATAAAGCAGTTAGTTCATTGAGCTAGCTGCTTTATCATTTTAATAAACATCAACATTTACTCAGTACAAAATAGCGTTTTTGTTCAAATTCTTTCTTCTTTTAACTCATACTGCAATTGCTGATTCTCTTCCCGTAATAATGTAATTTCTTCAACCAGACGTGGCACTGAATGAAAAACATTTAAAATGTTATCTAAGTTTTCTAAAACGAAATCTTCATCATCGTATTTATCCATTAAATCGTTGTACATTTCTATTGTGAGTCTAAGATCATTAAGTTCTTGTAACTTTTTCAAATCCATCTCTCATTCTCCCTTTCTATTCAAATAACGATTTTATTAAGAAATCTTTTCTAATTCACGTTCAGCAAACCATGTAGATGGATGCTCTACAATGCTGTATTGCACTGTCCATCCTAAGTTGCTCGCATACCACCAATAATCAACTGTAACTACTTCACCAGTTTCTTTAATCCGAACCGTTTCTCCATCCTCAAACAAATGCTTGCTCTCGATCATCCTTTCCATCTCCCTTTCAAATAAAGATTTTGTTTTTATTTAATCTATGGCATGTTTTCATAAATCCATTGGATAATCCATACCAATGAACCACCTATCAAAAACACTACACCTGCAAAAATTACTAAACCTACGACAGCTATAGGTATCGTTAAGAATCCCCATATAAACGCTTCTTTTTTCTGCATCCCTTTATGTTCTGTTCCCCAATAATAATTGTCTGCCATATTTTCCATTGAAAAATGTAAAGAGATGATTATATAAGCTATTAAAATTAGAGTTATCAATTAATCACCTCTCTTCGCAAAATAAGAATTTTGTTCAAATTACCAACCGAAATCTGTCGGAACGTATACTTGCTGCTGTGTTCTAATAATTTGTCGTAAATCTCTCTGTGGCGGCATATGATCCGTTTCTGTAACTCGAATTAAATATCTCCATTCATGTTTCGTTGCTTCAATTCCGCGATGAATATCGAACCAATCAAACTCAATTGGCGTACATGTAGGAGCCGTGAATACTTCTAATTCTCCTGCTGCGACTTTTTCCCTTACTTGCTGATTCACCATACCGTATAGCCTTGTACTTGGTTCAGCAGGTACATCTAGCTCTACAGGTTGTCCGATAAATTCAGTTAGGCACCCTTCACCTGTAACAAGTAGATGAAAACGGCTAGTGCTCATTTTTTCTTGCGCGAATATATTTGGATTTGCTTTTGCTTCCGGTCGTAATTCCGAACCTCTTGGAACACCGTCACTATGCCAATTAGGAATCGCTGGACACATACCAGGCATTAACATATGAACTTTTGTGTCTACAACAATGTATTTGCGGTCATGTCGTAAATTCATCGCTCCAATAGCAGTCTTTGTAAGTTCTCCACCATATTTCAGCGCATCATCTAATGAAGCATTCCATAATGCTGGTGTATTCTTTAATACATCAATACTTGGCTGTTCAATGGCACTATACTCAAGAACACGAATTGGATTTCTATTAAACTGAAATTTAGATGTTTTCATTTTCCGTTCCCCTTTTCTATTCAAATAACTATTTTGTACTAATTGACTCCCAATCAAATGTTTCTAATATATTCAACAATCGTTCCACTTTTGGCGCCCGCCATGCCGTCATAGCGTATGTGTGGACCTTACTTGTGTAATGGTGTTTGTTCAGTTCAATATGTTTCTTAGCTTCTGCTTTAGTTAAGAACATCGTATTTTCAACAATGAATGCTTCTTCCTTTTCATATACTAAATGGCAATCTCCATCGATATTTTCTTTAATCCACTCAACTAGATCGTATTCAGAAGCGTATTCTTGCAATTCTTTTAAGTCTTCAATCTGTTCTTCAGTAAGCTCATGTTCGATTTCATCATTAATAATTTCTTTTACGTATTCATCGACAATTACAGCTTCACAATCGTTTACAAAGAATAATGATGTTCTTTCGTGGTACCCTTCTGCAGTTACAACCCATTTATAATCCATTAAAGCCCAAAACCGAGGTGACGCTTGGCAATCGATTTCCTGTGTTTTTAATTCTTGCTGCAATTCTTTTAAAAATTGAATATCCTTGTTCATTTCCCATTCCCCCAATTTTTTAATCAAATAACGCTTTTGTTTAGTTTTATTTACCTGTTAAACACAACTGAATATAATTAGGCACTAACAACAAACGATTTCTTCCCTCATCTATATCATGTTTTATATCTTCAATTTTCTTGATTTCCCGCTTAACCTTTTCTATATCCTTTTGAATAACTTCCTCTAACGAAAACACTCCGCCTAGTGCCTCTTTTGTACGTTTTCTTATTTCGTAATCACTTTCCGTTCTTTCCTTAATCTCATCAATTTCAAATCGTTTCTCCTCAATCAAACATTCCAAAGCTTTGAGTAATATAAATCGTTTATTATGTTGTATTTCCATATAGACACCCTCATTTCTTAACAAAATTCAAATTTTGTATTACTTTACCCCTGTACTCCCGAACCCCCGATTTCCTCTTTCTGAATCAGATAGCTCGTCCACTTCTTCAAAATGAGCTGTTACTACTGGCGCTATGACGCCTTGAGCAATTCTGTCACCTTTGTTAATTTTAATTACCTCGTATTTAGTCGCTTTCGTAACATTGAAGTCGTTATCTCCAACAAACGCTCCCTTTAATAACCTTGGCTGTGATGCATATTCAACGATTGAAGTATTATCTGCAATCACGCCAACCTCACCTCTATATCCACTATCAATAGTTCCTAAAACTACTCGCAGTTTTGTTTTACGTGACATTCCGCTACGTGGTCTTATTTGCATTTCATATCCGGGTGGTATTTCAAACGCAAGCCCTGTAGGTATTACCTTTGTTTCTCCTGGCTTAATAATTACATCCTCTGCAGCTACAAGATCAAAACCGCTATCCCCTGGTTTCGCATATCGCGGCAACTCCACATCTCTTACTCGCTTTATCTTTGTTCTTAAGTTCATTCTGTTCCGCCCCTTATAAGTAACTTTTCAACTTCTCTTTCCGATTCTTAAGCTCATCCAAAGCTTTCCTGGTCTTCTGCCTTTCACCATCCATCATGACTAGGTGATATTCCAGATTACTAATATCGCTTTCTACCTTTTTAAGTTCACCTTCCACCTGTATTTTGGTTTCTTTCTTCATTCGATCCCTCCTACAAGCCTATCGCTGACATTATTTTTCCGATATTTTCATCAAATCCAATTAACGGTTTATAATCCGTCGAACCTTCTTCCGGGTTAATAAGAAATGTAGGTAGCGAATTCGATTTTAATTGTTCCGTTAAAAATTTATAATCATGCTCATTTTCATCTACATTTCTTTCAATCAATTCAACATTTTCTTTTATTTCTAGTGGTAGGTTTTCAAAATTTGCTTTCGCTCTCATGCATTTCGAACAAGAATTTCCTGTAAACATAACGATCTTAGTTGCCATTCTCTTCATTCTCCTTCGCTTCCATTAATAATTGAGTTACTTCATAAGTCCCATGCTCTGTATATTTCATTGTTCTTCCTCCTCATGATTAGATAATAGGTCTTCTAATGCAATTGCCGTATTTTCGAATGTGTGCCACTGTCCTTTATGAAATCCTGATAACCCTAAATCTCCATTATCAAAAGCTTTATCAGCATCTTTCCTGCTCTCAACTGCCGATTCACGTAATCCTTTTATAAATTCTTCAATCGCTTCTCTCATCGCTTAAACGCCTCCTATTTTGATTTAACTAGCGTATGTGAATCTCTAGAGCCAAACTCTATCCAGTTATAACCCCATGGGTAACACTCTCGATGCCATTTGAAAGTAGGGTCTAGTCCACAATATCTCTTACTGATACGCATAACCTCTATAGGTATATTTGTGTCTATCAGCTCTGCAAAATAATCCTTATTGGCTTTCTTGATTTGTCTATTCCTTGTATGTCTCATTCTCCCCATCTCCTTTTAGTAGCCCCGCCAGTTCCTCGCAACTCCCCTCAAAGAGATCGCGCCCATCGGGTAGCTTGTATATGTGATTATCGATTAATTTGTTGATTAAAACGTCTTGCCTGTCCATGTTTCCTCCTAGCTGATTTGTTTCTTTTTGTATTTCCTTGGTGGTTTTGTCGCTGCTTCGTAAGGATCCATCTTCCTTTTAACTCTTTGATAAAATGCTTTATCACTAATTCCATTCGATTCCGCTAAAGGAATGTATTCTTCAAACCCCTTTGGCTTTGTTGCTGCATCGTATGGCGTCATTCCTTCTCTTCGGCGACGATAGAATGTCGAATCGCTAATTCCATTACTTCTGGCTAATTTCAGCATTTTCACATTCTTCTCTTTCCCTTCATAACTCGTACCAACTGGTGAAGTAATTGCGCGTTCCATCGTCCATCCTTGACGTAACCTTTGGTCAAGTAACTTTTCACTTATTCCAATTGAAGCGGCTTGTTCAACTTCTTCCTTGGATGGTTTTTGATAGTTAATTTTGTGATATACAGTCGCTGGGATTGTTGCCGCCTCTTCTGGTGTCCATTTCCGACGCTTCCCATATAGAATCCTCGATCTGAACGTTTTGTAATCAATTCCATTCTTCTTCGCTAACGTAATGTACTTTCGATACTTCCTTGCAAATTCACCACTCAATGGTTCTGTAATTGCCTGCTCAACTGTTTTATTTCCTTTTGCAATTCGTTGATTTACAGTCTGTCTACTAATACCATTTCGTTCCGCTATTTTATATTGCGATTCCGTTGGTTTCTCCTTACCTTTCATTGCCCGGCACCTTCTTTTTTCTCACTGGTTTTGTAGCTGCTTTATGATGTCCCCAGCCGAGTTTTCTCCTTTGATGAAAAAGCTTCACTTTTATCCCGTTAGCCTTCGCCAGTTTAAGCCATTTATGATTTTCTCCTTCGTATTCATGTCTAACCGTTCCAGGCGGTGCTGTTAGAGCTTCTTCCAGTTCCCATTTATCAGATATATATAGGCGATAATATAGTGTTTTTGTACCTATTCCATTAGCTTTTGCCCTTGCTCGTTCCTCATCAGTTAACCAGCGATCTAAAGCCATTTTCTCCCTCCTAATCTAGTGCCAAAAATTCAGCCCTCGTACGATTCGAATGTTTTATCTCAATCTTCTGAATACCCTTTCCATGCTCTTCTATTGCCGCATTCCAAGCTTCGCTTTCGGTTTTTGTATCAAAGCAATCCATCTTCTGCTTTTCATCTTGATCGAAGAAGTGAACCTCGTATGACGTTATGACGCTAGGCTTTGCTAGGAACTGCTCTGCCGTGCTCCTTGCTGCATAATCGAAACTTCCCACCACATCCTCAAGTGTTAGTTGTTTCATGCTCCTAACCCCATTGGACGTTTGTTTATTCTTTGTTTATCACCCTGGTCCATAATAAGTACCGCTATTTCCATTTCATGACGTCCCATTTCTTCGGCTATTTCAGCCAGAGATTTGTTTTCTCTCCACAATTTTTTCATGTGGTTTACTTCTTTATCGCTAAATACAAGATCATACTTTTCAAGAGGTATATATAATTTCTGTCGTTCTTTTTTCATATACTTTTTCGCTTGTTGTGAAATCGTGTAATTCTCAAGCTGTTCTGCTGTTTCGAATTTCCCCATCCCATTTCCCCTCCAGTTGCAATTGATGAATTGCTCTTAATCTCGCCATAACGACATGACGCTTTCTATACACTTCCTGAGGTGTTTCATTTGCTGCTCCGCAAATACATGGCCCAAACTGATACATACCCGTTCCAATGTCGTTCTGAATTACTCCCGTTCCGTTACATGCGCACATCTTAATTCCCCCTTAGAATCCTAAATGTTCAATGCGTTTATCTGATGTTTCCTTAAATACGATTGCTTCAGCTTTGTTTAAAATTCGGCTACCTAGCTTCTTGTCGTATTTCTTGAATATGTCACCGCTTGATAAGTTAGTTGTTGTGATGGTTACTTTCCCTTGTCTTCCGTTTGTTACGGCATACAGTACACGTTGAATGAAGTTGCTTGCTTCGTCCGTTCTGTTCATTGATCCGCTTTCTGCTCCTAAATCATCAAGTACCAGGAAGTCAACACTTGTTAAAAGGTCTACACAATATTCTTCTGTATACTTAGACTCTTTGTTATTAAACGAATCCTTGATAAGCCGCATTAACTGTTCAATCTCTACATATAAACAACTTTTCATTTTTGAATAAGTTAGTTCGTCATTATCCTTCTCACCATCTGAAATTCCATAGAAATAATCTCTTAGTTCTCTTAGAATCGAATAAGCTAAATGACTTTTACCTGCGCCTTGCACACCTACAATAAATACATTTTTAACTTTACCTGCTTTTAGGCTCTCTACAATGCCCTCTACGAGTCTTTTGTTTGTTCTAGTCTCATTGCATTCGGTTCTATAATTAGAAAGCGTAGCTTCAAGAATTTCCTCATTACTAATTATGCTGTGCTTTGTAAGCATGTTGAATTTCTTAGATCTTTTGATTTTCTTGTAATGATTATTCGCCTGTTCTTTTAACACTCTGTCGTTTTCCTCAACAACACATCGCGGGCAGACAACTTGTTCCTTGAATTCAATCATTTGAACTGGCTTAACAAACTTTTGGCCACCTATTTCATAAGAATGTTTCATACATTTATCAGAATGGAAGTTCACCTTTAAATCCAGGGATTTTGCTACCCGTTGCATTGCTGTTACCAACATGTTTTTTCGCTCCTTTTTCGTTTAAGTAACTTTCGAATTTAGTACCAAATAACGTTTCTGGTCTTAAATACTGACTCATGTGTGAATCGTTTAACCATTGGGCTGCTTTTATATCAATAACTCGTTTAAAATCATCTATAGTAAAACCATCTTTGAATCTAGCTTTGATTAACGATCTAGTTTTCGCTGTTTTATGTTTAAAAGATTTACCTACTTTTTTATTAAGAAAAGAAACAATATCTTCATAAGGAATAGGAGACGGATTGTCTTCTTCGTTAGAAGAGGACATAGTATTATTTTGTTTATCAGTATTTGGTTTATTAGTACTTAGTTCTTTAGTACTTAGTAGCAGTGGATTTTCCACTAATGGTTTGTCCACTAGTGGTTTTTCCATTTGTGGATTTTCCACTAGTGGATATTCCCCTTGTGGAACTTCATATATAATCATTTCCCATCTAGCAATCTTTCCTTTTTCGTTTTTCACAGGATATCTCTTTACATATCCATGTTCCTTTAATTCTTTTATGCCAGATTTCAGGCTATCTAATTTGTCTTTTGAATGAGTAGCGACTTCTTCCATATAAAATACCCAGTCATCAGGGAGTGAAAGGATATACGCTAGAATTCCTTTAGCCTTCCAAGTCAAACGTTCATCACGAAGCCCTGTATTATTAATTGTTGTATAGTTTTTGTCTTTACTTACTCTAAAAGTTGCCATTTAGTTCACCTTCTTCAGCCAAAACTCGTAAATCAACCTTTCCTCTACACCCGCAAATCGATATCCACCTTTGATGTTCTTGTGTTCGGAATACAGATAATCTTTTCTTGTTTGGAATATTTTTTCGTATGGCTTCACACACTCGTAGCCTTTATCTTCTAATTCTCTTACTCTTCGCAAAGCTTTAATTAAGTTGGTACTTCTGATTCTGATTGGTTTTAAATGACTTGAACGTAATTCCATTAACATTCACTCCCGTTCACATATTGCAAATCCTTTCGATACTTTCAGGACCCTATAACCTGGGTAGCGTTTTGGATTTATATATTTCAGTACATTTTGTTTTACTTCATCTGTTGATTTGGCATCCTTCCAGCACCAAGCCGGAAGGAGTACCTTACTTTGTTTTTCAATCATTGTTCAAATACAATTTCTGATTGTTCTTGGTTTGCTGTTTCTTCGTTTGTTTCTTCTGCTTCAATAAACTCCGGTTCTTCTGTAATGTCTTTTCGAACTACTTCGTCATGCTGTGCTTGCGTTTGAACCTCAATGCTGATTGGTAAGTATTTAAACATCGATCTCACGACTGTTTTCTTAGCCATTTCTTCATAATCACTTTTCCAAGGACCAAAGTCCTTGGATTTAGAGCGACCTCTTCGCTTTTCAATCTCGCTTTCTGGCATAAACTCCATTTGATATCCGCCATCTTTGAAGTGGGCTACTGCATACGCTCCAATGAACTTCCCTCTATCTCCAAATGAAGGTTTATGTGTTAACTTAGGATGTAACCCTAATTCGTATTCGAACTCGTCATTTTCGTACACTGCATGAGCATATATACTTTGGATGTGACCTGAACGTCTTGCTAAATCAATCATTCCTTTATATCCGATGATGAATTGAACTTCCTTAATCCACTGGGGATTCTGTTTTGTACCTACATTTTTATTGAAAGGAAGCAAGTAGCAATGACCGAGTAAGCCAGGTTCTAGTCCAAGTTGTACTGCCTGCATTACAGCACCCATTAAGGAAGGCACAGTGCATTCTAATAGCATTGGATTAGTACGAATCGTTGTAAGGGCTATACGGCTCATACGGTCCATATCCATGTGCTTTGGTAACACTTCAGCCATTCTTGGCCCCATTTTCTTCATATAAGCTTCAACTGTTTGTTCTGGGCTAGCTGGTTTGTTTTCAGTACGGTTTGCTAATTGGTTTTTAATAGATTCATTGTTTGCCATTGTTCATTTCCTCCCTATTTAACTGTGAACTTTCTACTCTTAGATTCTTTTGTATACTGTTTGTACAATTCCGGTTGTTCTTCTCTTAAACGCTTGCTATCAATCCGATTAGAAACCTGTGTTTTCCAAGAAACCTTATAATTCTCTGTTTTTCCAATCTCATTTGAACCGAGTTTTGCTTTAATTTTGTTCTCATACTCCGATTTTTGTTCTTCTAGTACTCTAATTTCTTTATCTACCTGATCACGAGCTTCTATTAACAACTCAACTTCGTTTCCTAACTCGACTTCGCTATCCTCAACCGAATCCGGATACATTTCTTTGAGTAATGTAGATGATGCTTCCGAACCATCAAACATTGGAGGGATACCCTTCTCAACGTGATTCAACCAAAAGTCTCTTTCTATATCGATTAAGTACTGGATGATGTCTTCATCACGATCAATCTTTTTATAGATGAACTTGTTACCACCGATTAGTACCGCAATCCACCACGCTTTATAGCCTGTAACAGCCATATAGTGTTGGCACTGTAGAAGATAAGATGCTGGAATTTCTTCGCCTTCCCATTCTTTCTTTAAGTATTCAGAAGCTGTTTTACACTCAAGCCCTATTTTTTCACCAACAACTAGCCTGTCCACATTTGCTAACATCCAAGGGTAATCGGGATGTTGTAAGATTGCGTTGCATGTTCTGACTTTTAAATTAGTACGTTTACTGAATTCCTCTGCTACAATTTCCTCTAGTACATTACCGAAGTAAGCTGCTTCGCTTGGTAATTGATTTTTAACCGTTTCACTTGTTTTGTCGTAGTAAACTCCAATTGGAGAGCTCCATTTATTTAAACCCGCAATAGCTGCTGCATCAGAACCGCCAATACCTGCTTTCCTAGCTTCTAACCATTGTTCATGGGCCATATCTTCAGTTGTTATAAGTACGTTTGCTTTCATCTTATTCACCTGCTACTTTCTCTGTAGAATGAGACTTTACATATTGAGTAATGCACTCTGTATCTGCATGTAGGTAATCTCCACCGAAGTCTAAGCAACTTTCTCCAAAGTAGATCTCACCTTCGCAACCACAACATAGTTCAATGAAGTCTCTAGATGATGAATCGTGATGATTACCGTAAGTAATTGGATTTTCAATCATTTCCACATTCCTCCTCGCTATTCTCTTATTTGCAAAATAGTTCGTTCGAAACAGTTTGTTGCGACGCCCAATCTTCTAGGAAACCATCGAAACCTTTAATCTGTTTCACATGCGATTTAGCAAACTCGATAAAGCGTTTTGAGGTTACACTGTGATTGCTGTACAACGTTTTCTCAACAATCTCTCTACCGTTTTTACTTCTAATGAAGAAATGTAATGTTATTTTGTAAAAAGCATTTTTTCTTTTGTCTATCATGATTAACTTCCTCCTTATTTACTTGGAAGAAATGACGTTGTATAATAGAGGTACAATATTGAGTCATTTCTTGAAAAAGAGTCGATTATTAGGCGTAGTCGGCTCTTTTTATTTTGTTTTTGATGCTTTCGCGCATCGGAATATTCAGGAACCTATTTACTAGGTGGGGGATACCGTTAAATCCCTGAATATTCCGACAAGCAAAGGCTTGTCCTATTTAGCCAGAGTTATAAACTCCTTATGCATTTCCTCAACCTTATCTGCGCTGTTATGTATACCTTTATCTCGTAAATCCTTTATGATCCATGCTAGTTTCTTTTGTTCGTATTCATCACGCTGTTCTTTATTTGTCATTCCGTGACCATCCTGTCTTTTTGTCCCAGACATCAATTCGGTGTACAAGGTATACGAATACACATATTGCCGCCGATACGATTAACAGTGATAATGTGCTTTCTTCCGTCATTTAAACCGCCTCCTCTTCAGCATGTTCATGCAATAAATCTAATGCCATTTCAATTAGGGCTTCTAAATGTTCAGTTCTACTTACAATGCAAGGAAATGTTCCGTGTTCGTTTGTTACTGTTGCTGGATATCTATCCCTACTGTCTGTAAACGCAGACTCCAATATCTCAATTGCTTCTTTTAGCTGACTCATGCTGTAGCACTTCCTTTGTTAAGGAGCTTGTCAGCTACTCGAACAGCATCTTCTAATTGATTTGTCATTGATAAGTACTGTGGTCTTGTTAAATCTTTAAGACCATGTTTTTCTTTATATTTTGTAATTCGTAATTTCAGGTTTGTTTTGTACGCTGTGTTGAATGCATCTGTGAAAGCTCTCCATGCATTCGGGATAGTCATTTTTTCTTGTTGTGCATGTCGTCTAATCATTTTGTTTAATCGTTGCTGCAAGTCACCAATTGTATCGATCCTGTCAATGTTATCCAATCGATGATTCACTGTCGTTACTTGCTGTTCTAGTTGAACCATTCGTCTTTCGTTTTCCATATTTTGTTGAGCTAACATATAGATTAATTCAGCTGGTGACTTTGCTTGTTGTTGTTGGCGGAATCGCTTTTCTACTTCAATGAAGTATTTTCTAATAGCTCGTCCAGCTTCGTTATTTTGTACCATCGCTACTTCTTTAGCTGTATCTAATGTGAGCCAATATTCCACCTTAGGTCGTCCGTTTGTTTTTTCCGAAACTGGAAAAAAGTCTTCTCTTTCGATGAAACCGTATTTTTCGATACGCTCTTGTATCCATGCAGCAAAAACTTTCCCAACCAACATCTGCTCATGTAACTCACGAGCGTTTACAAATTTTTCACCATTCTCATTTTGATAAACTGGAAGCATTTCATTTGCGATAACTTTTAATTGATTCATTTTCTTCCCCTCCTAGTTCACGTTTCGTGAACGTTTAGTTAAAAAATAATAGTTAACTTTTCGTTAACCTTCTACTAATTCATCGACCGAAACTCCATATAATTTAGATAGTAAACCTAGTCTGTATAAGCTCGGTTGCCTCTTACCTGACTCAAGTTGTGAATAAGCAGACTTTGTTGAATATCCAAGATAATCACCAACATAAACCTGACTATAACCACGATTCTTGCGTAACGTTTTGGCTTTTTCTATATTTAATTTCATGTTTATCACCTTTGTTCGTTTCGTTAATTTGATAATATCATGCCGTTCACTAATTGTGAACCCCTAAATTTAATTTTCTTCAAAAAACTCAAAAAGGTTGTCTTTGAGTGAACTTTTCTGTTACATTTTAAATATATATTGAGTATATATTTAATATACAAACGCAAAAGATAATGGTATATGGAACGTTATAAAGGGGAGAAAACAAATGAATCACCAATTAATTAGTAAAAGGGTTAAGGAAATCAGGACTGAAATACTAAAAATGAGTCAATCTGAATTCATTAATGCACTTGGACTAAAAAGTAAATCCGCAGTTTCTATGTGGGAAAACGAAGAAATGGATAAATGCCCATCGAGAAAAACTTCTTTAGATATAGCCAAACTTGCAAATGTATCTGTAGCTTATGTATTAGGAGAATCTGATGAAAAGAATCCTATAACAAGCGCTCAAGATGAATTTGAAGAATTAATAACTCAATTTAAAGAAAAAGACCCAGAAAAACAAAAAGAAATAATGAGGTTGTTTAAAGACTTAATGAAACTAACAGGCGATTGATAGCATTAGAAGCTACCGATCGCCTGTTTCATTTTCATTATAATTTCAAGTGACTTTTCATCGCCTTCATGTGCTGCTTTTGTAACTTCTAATAACTGTGCTTCGAATTCTTCTACCTCTGTTATTGATACGCTTTCTAATTTCTCTTTCATCATCGTAACTTCCCCCTACATCCCATTTTGTATATTTTTGGAATTAATTACTTTTTTGCCGTTTCTCCTAAAAAGGAAATTTATCCGTAAAATACGAATGACACCGCCAGTTAAGACGATGTCATTTTTAATTTATATTTAATTAAAAGCAATGACGGAACTGTAAATAATTACCAGCCCCCACCTGGATCAGTCATCATGCGTTGAACAACAGGCTCAGATGCTTCTTGTTTATCATTCGTTTGTTGGTTATCAGTAGAAAAAGTGAACAACCCTGCTACTAATAAAATTGGTAATAAAGCTAATATCTTTTTCAATATTTTCACCTCTTCTTTCGAAGATAATTATACCATTTTTTCATAGTAAACCCAAGTAAAATTTAGGTAATTGCGAATAATGGATATTACCAGATTTTTGGCACATCAGCAAGGACTTTCGTAGTAGAGTTTCCCTCTCTTCTCCTTCGCATGTAAGAGCATAGTACGTCGTTTGGATATCTGTCCATCCTCCGTTTTTCTCTTTTAAATCTAATAAAATCTTTTTAGCACCTAAAATATCACCTTCGAGTATCTTTGAATATGCATTTTCACTTGGATGCACAAATTCCAAGGTATCCAAATCTCTTTGATAATGAATTTTCAAGAAAGATAAGGTTTGTTGGACAAGTTTCCATTTCTTTTCTAACCCTTTGCAATTAGGTTTCCCTAATAATTCTAAGGTTTTCTCTAAATAAAACTTAGCGTTTTCGTAATTTTCAGGTTCGAATATTAATGACTCGCCTATTTTCAAATATGCATTTAATTTTGGAAGTGAGAAAAAGCCATCCCACTCTAATTCATCTAATATATCTCGGCATATGGAACGAGATTCAACTACTTCTCCACCTTGTAAAGAAGTTACCGCCATTGCTTCCTTATATCTTAGTAACAAACATTCTTTTATAAATTTATTTGTTGTGTCATTTATTTTTTCGTTAACTGACTTTAGTCTTTCGTATAACGTTTTATAGTTTCCAGATTGATATTGCGCTTGACATAATAAGATCTCCGTCAAAACTTCCATTTCAATCGTTTTAACATTCTTATTCTTTTGTCTTAATAATTTGAAATAAGTTGAAGCATTCAAACCTTCATGATATCTTCGAAAAATTATTTCGTATACTTCTGCAAATTCTCTATTTTCGGCAACATCAGAATGAACCTCTTGATCTATAATCGCTTTCAATAATTCGAATTTGCCTCTAATAGCTAAGTCTTCCATAGCTTCTCTTAGATTTTCAGGTTTGGGGTCTGTGTTCATTATATAGTCATTAACAACTTTAGCCTGTGAAATCAAACTCTTTTTTAATAAAATAAGCGTCTTCGAAAGATATCCGAAACTAATATCGTTAGCCCCTTTAAATACTTTGGTAACTGTAGCAGGCTTCACTCCCCAATAATCAGCTAACTGCTTCTTCTTAAATCCAGCTACATATAATTCTCCTTCAAGATTGTTTAATACCTTCCACACTTCTTGTTCCTCCCTTTTGGAACAAAGACGCTTCGCTCTTTTTCTCAACTTTTAAAACAGGAAATTCATACCATGGTAATGCTTTAGTAATATCGGCATGTTATAATGTAAGTGTTACTCGTGTAGTAACCGAAAAGAGACTTATGGCAGATGTTCCCCTCGTGAGTCGGGCGAACGGTACAAGTAGTGCTCGCAACACTCTTGTACACGCTGTGAGTCTTTTTTTCGTTCCTTTTATTTTGTATTCATAATACCACAAATTTCCCAATATTCAGTCCTATGATTGTCAGACAATTATTGAGAAAGTTTGAAAAACGCTTCATATCAACGTTTCCAAACGGTTCAAAAATAAAATATGCAAATATGCATGGAACGTATAAAAGACTTCACATGCATATTTTACCACCAATCGCTCAAAATGAGAACACTAGTTCTTATTTTTATTTTTAGATTTAGTTGTTAAACAACTTACAATTTAAAATGAGTTAATAAAACAACTAATTATAGTAGTATGATAGTTCAATATTTATACTTTAACTATTATGATACTCTTTGGACAAACTTTAAAACATTTAAGAAAGTCACGTGATTTAACTCAGACGCAATTAGCTGACAGGCTCAATCTGAGTCAAAGTCAAATTAAGAATTGGGAAACTGACAGGTTTCAACCAGATCTTGAAACTTTGATTAGTATCGCCTCCTTCTTCAATGTATCATTGGACGTCCTTGTTGGCTATTCTAACGAATTCCAAGATGAACCTATACAAAAGGTTATTTCTGAAACTCAAGCAACGTATGGGGCGTTGGATGAAGCTCAGAAAGAGCGTTTTTGTAATCAGGTATTGTTATTCGTTCAAATGATTAGAGACAACCAAGAAACGTTCTGATTTGATTTCATTTTAGAAGAAATCTTTTCCAATGACCAGTGGTAAAATTTGACATAATCTGACCATTCTTACCAGTGAGGGCTACGGCTCTCTTTTTTTATTTTCGTTCGACAAAATATGACAATATAGTTGTAACCGGATTTGTTATGCTTGGGTTAAATCTTACATTTTCAAAGGGGATTATAATTATGGGGAAAAAGAAAAAGGAAAAACAACCAAGCGAATTAGAACTCGCTAAACAAGCCGTAGCAGATAAATATCAAAAAGAATATGGTTTTACCCCTATCGTTACTACTTTGGGCCTTGGTGGTATAAAAACAGGCTATGCTGCAGTTACCAAAGAACACATACAAATATTCACCTATGATCGAGATGCAAAAGATGTAGTGAGTATTTCTACGCACCATTTCAGTGATTATACAAATGTGTTCATTGATCATTATGCCATTAAATCTAACTTTGAATTTAAAGGATTGAAGGATACTTTCGCTTTTAATCCAAATGGATCTGGAAAAGAAATAGAAAGCTTGATTAAAAGCTATACAGATATCGAGATACATAAAACCGAACGTAAATGGTACCAAAAGATACTGGGGTTCCGTTCTGGTAGCAAGGTCAAAATGGTTATCGCTTCTTTAATTTACCTAGTAATCGTTGTTTCTATCTTTAATACAATTACAGGAAAGAAAGAAGAACCGAAACAAGAAGTAAAATCTGCTGTTACTACAAATACAGCTCCTAAACAGAAAGAAAAGAAAGTTGAACCGAAGCCAGTAGAACAACCAATCGATAAGAAACAAGAAAAAATTAATAAGTTTAAAGAAGACACTCAAAAACGATTGAAGGAAACATATAAGAAAGTTGAGAATGTTAACCCTACAGTATCTATTAGTGAAGATGGAAAACTAATTACTTTAGCTTTCGATCTAGATGCATATGCAAAACATGATAAGGTTGACAAGGAGTTGTCCGTGTCCACTTTCAAAACTTCTGCCGGACCATACATAAGGTATAAGGGTACAGCGTTCAGAGCGTATGGGAAAGAAGCTAATATAGCTAGTAAAGATGATATTGTAGTAAAAATTGTAGATTCATCTAATAATCAAGTAGTAATTGACGATGTAGGAAGTTACACTGAAGAACCAAAGCAAGCAAACGCTCCGGCAAGTAAACCTGAAGAACAACCGAAACAAGCAGAGGAAACTAATACTCAATCAATTGAAAATAGTGTAGTATATGAAAATTGTACGCAAGTGAGAAAAGCTGGCAAAGCTCCAATTAAACAAGGAGAGCCTGGTTATAGTAGTAAATTAGACAAAGATGGCGATGGAATTGCTTGCGATAAGTAAAAGGCACTCAAAAGAATGCTTTTATTTTTCTCAATGTATAAAATAACTTAACGTGGTAAAATAATATTGGATGGAAGTCCAATACATATTATTAAAATTAAAGTGGTTCAAGTCGGAGAAAGGCACCTTAGGGTGTCTTTTCTTTTTTCTCAATATAAGAAATTTAAGGGTATGCTATTATTTAAATACAAATTCCCTTTTGTGCAATGAGATAATAGTACCCTAAAAGCCCACCTATTCCCGTAGGTGGGTCTCTTCAAATTCATAAGAATCATGAAAACCTAAATCAAACGAATACAACGTTTCTAATGTTTCTGATGCTCCAATATATTTTAAAATACTCTCAATATCTTTGTATGATTGGAAATAAAGCGTTTTTGCTTTTGGTATTTTCCCATCAGTTTGCAACTTTTTCTTTTTAATCCCTAATTCTTCAAACATAAAATTATTTAAATGCTCCAAGATATCTGCGGACCCATGAATACGCATACGCGGTCTGACATAAACTTTATTTTTAGGTCTTTTCTCTTTTATTGTTCCAAGATCATGCCTCATTAAAATATAAGTCTTCACAAATATTTCTTTATTAAATTCGCCGTTAGGGAAAGGTCTGGATTTTTCTTTAATCGGATTCCAACCAAGTTCCTTAATTTTCAATACAAAAGTATGATCACTTCTAAAAATACAGTACCATTCTGTATACCCTTTTTCTTTACGATATCTTGATCTAGTTTTCACACCAAAGAAACTAGAAAATCTCATAACAATATCTTTAGATTTATGTGTAAAATAAAAATAACCTAATTTATCATAACCGTTTCGCCACACCATACCTAAAGCCTCTGAAAAAGTATCTGTTTTAATAAAATCATCTATCCAATTTTTTTCAATAAGATTATTAGCCATAAAATATTCCCCTTAAATTTTATCCTTTTAATCAATTGTAAAATAAAACATTATTTCTATAAACAAGCAATTAACCTTTTAAATTTCACGTACTATATCAGATGTGTAAAACCAAACTCTGCAATAAGGACTATTCTACCATCCGTCCCCTTATCCTCTATCCAAGTAAGTAGTAAATTCCTTATTTATTCCTCTATCTTAGTCAGTCATTCCTCCAGGAGTTAAACAATCTCAAGTTTTTCATCTTTTCTTCGCAATTAAGCTTGACTGAAGGTCTTGAGGGTTTTTATCATGTGGGAACGAATATGGAACACGGCTGGAAGACAGATTTATCCCCTACTTTGAAAGACTACAAAAAAGTAATCGTTCAAAATAGATGGATAAGCGTCTTGTTTTCGCCATGCGGTCACTTATAAGGTATCCGTATGTATAGACCCTGTTCACTCAGCGATTTTCACCGCATACATCCTTTTTCTATGGCTTGTCCTTGTAATATCGTCCCTACACGACAAACTGAATGTACTCCCTAGCACCGTAATGCTAACGATAACCACCCGAACCTTTTAGAGAATCGTCCCTGGGTAAGTTCTCACCCGCCCTCACCAGAAGAACAGGATTCCAATGAAGGGTGCTGTTTTTGTAGGCGCATACTCTGTACCCCCTGCACGACCAACAGCTAGCCACGCACGTAACACGTTCCTCCTATATGTATAGCAGCACGGAATTACGGCTTATCAGTTTTTATTTACGTGGTATCAGGCAATTCCACGCGAACAAAAAACAAAAAGGCATCCCAAATTCCTAAATGACCTGTAGATCCACAAGACTTCTAGGTTTAGAGATGCCCGTTATATATCTTTTGGACTACAAAATAATCAAAACTAGTATTTACTAGTTGATATTTATCCAAACAATAGATAAAATGGGTATATCAAAGAAGCCTCGTGAAAAGGCATAGTTGTTTAAGGTAAGTGTTGGTGCACTACTTAAACGTTAACACTGTCGTTGAATACAGTTTTTCTAGTCAAGTGGTGGTACACTTGCTAGAGCAAGTCATTCCCGCTAATGGTTGGCGCCAATAGTATATGGGAGTGACTTTTTGTTTTGTGTTCATATTCAATTGTTTTGCTCAATCTATTTATGTAGATTTGATTTATCAAAATATGTTCTGTTTTGTAGAATGATGCTTGTTGTGTATTACGTTACAACAGGCTTTTTTGTTTGTAAATACCTCTATAAGCCAGTTCCTTTCCCCTCTATCTAAAATTCTAATTTCATTTTTATACTTTTATAAATTTATACTTTTATAAAAATCTAGTTTTTCAAAAATAGAATGATAGTTTTTTTATAATTTTATAAAATTATAAAATTATAAAATTATATTTTTATAAAAAATACGCTAATAAGGCTTTATAATATAACGTTTTGAAATTAGTTTTTAAAAACTATCCTCTATTGATTGCTTAATTTTAAATTTTTTATAAAAGTATAAAATTATAAAATTATACTTTACCGTTGGTTTGTTGTGTTATAAAATCAAATTATAAATTTATAAAAGTATAAAAAAACTTTTTTTACGAGGTGACGGAAAATGTGCAAGGTTATCACAACTGGGAACTTCAAAGGTGGAGTTGGAAAGACTACCAACGCTGTAATGTTAGCTTATACATTCGCAAAACAAGGAAAGAAAACTTTATTAGTAGATTTAGATCCACAAGCAAATGCGACTGATTTACTATTTAACACAATGAAAAAAATATATTCAATTGAACCAGAATTCAAAAGAACATTGGCGATGGCTCTTATAGACGCAAACTTACAGAGTGCGTTGATTAATGTACTACCAAACTTAGATTTGCTTCCTTCTTACGAGGATTTACAAACCTACGAGAAATTCCTATTCAGAAATTTTGAAGATGACTTCTCACAAGATACATATTTTGCAAAACAGTTAAGTACAATCAAAGAAAATTATGATTACATTTTTATTGATGTGCCTCCACAATTAAATAAATTTGCAGACAGTGCCTTAGTCGCTAGTGACTACGTAATGGTTATATTACAAACACAAGAAAGATCATTAAAAGGTGCTCAGAAATACGTAGAGCATGTATTCGCGTTAGCAGATGATTACAATTTACCATTAGAAATTATTGGGGCGTTACCTGTACTAATGCAAAACGGGAATGAAATCGACAAAGATATTCTTCAAGAAGCAGAAGAGATTTTTGGTAAAGCTAATGTATTCAATAACATCATTAAACAGATGGCACGTTTAAAGAGATTTGATAGAACGGGAATCACTTATAATCTGAAAGATGTTCATGATAAAAACGTTCATACTGTATATCAAAACATTGCAGGTGAAGTCGAAAAAAGAATCGAGATTTTGGAAGGAATGACAACAGTAAATGGATAACAATTTGAATATAGACAAAGAACAACTTGGTATGAGAAGAAAAAGAACTGAAGGTTCTGTTACGATTACACCAGAAAGTAAAGAAGAGCAGGAACGTACTTTCCCTGAAGATGATAAGCTCTTTGAAAAACCAAAGAGAAAACTAACTACGAAAGAGTTACCAAAATCTTTCCGTGTCTCATTAGAAACACACACAGCAATATCAACACTTGCTACAATTGAAGATATGAAAATTTATGAAGTAATAAATATGTTAATCGAAGAAAAAGTTGCTTCATTACCTACACCAAAACAAAAATTAGTAAAAAACGCTGTAAAACAAGTGCTTGAATCGAAGAAAAATCGAGAATAGGAATGAAGTTAAACTTTATTCCTATCTAAATAAACGTATTTATAAATTTATAAAATTATAAAAGTATAAGATTATAAATTCATAAAAAAGGAGTGGTACCTTTGGAAAATAAAAGTAAATCTTATGTAGTAACTGTGACGCCTATTACTGAAAGTTCAGCTTCAACTATTCAAAGTGATCAGACTAACACAAAAAAAGAAATACAGACACCAGAGAAACCCGATCAACGTTTAGTTCCATCTAAAACAGCTAAAATTTCACCTGCTGTTTTGCTAAAGTTAAATACCCTTAAGCCGTTTATTCAGGAACAAGAAGGTATGGATAAAACATCAATTAATAACATTATTGATATGTTGGTTGAACACTATATAGATGCAAACTTAAAAGATCGACATTCTGAAGCGTATAAAGATATGTACAAGCGTCTTTATGAAGTATTAGAGAATAAATAAAACCTTTTAAATAGGAGTGGTCATTTTGGATAAAAAATACTTGGTGACTGTAACACCTGTTCTAGATAATTCTAAGCCGCAGAAAAAGAATTCATTGTCAACAACAGACAGAAAAAATATAAAAGTATCACCTGAAACGCTTAGTAAAATAAAGGCCATTAGCACAATGAAAGACATAAAAAATTACGAACTTATTGATGAAATATTAGATTACTATATCGCTAATAAGTTGAGTTCAAATGAACAAAACAATCTCAATGACATAATATCCATTAGAAAATAAGCCCTACTTTTTTGTAGGGCTTCATCTTCCTTTTTCACCAAAACTTCCACCACGGCTTTTTCTTCTCTTTCGCTGTAGCAACATCATCCCGAAATTCCTTCATTAATTTCTTCGTTTCCTGCATCTCACGTAGTGTTTTCATAAGTGTCTCGTCTCGCGCTTGCTAACATGTAAACGCATAGGAACGTTCTTTTACTCAACCATCCCCTGTTTCTTACATAATTCTAATTTTTGTTGATTCTTTGTGTATTCACTTGCGCTCATACTATTAGTGTTTCCTTGATTATTTGCCTTTTTCATCATTTCATTTTCTGATTTTACGGTATCGCACTGATCTTGGGTGAGATTAGTCTTAGTTTGTGTCTTAGTCTGTGTTTCTTGAGCTTTTTGTTCCTGTTGAGCTTGAGTTTGTTCTCTAGCTCTCTGGTCATTCTCCTCGCCTTTAACTTTACTATATTCTTCTGGAGTCATGCCTTCAGCTTTAGCTTTCTTCTCCACATAATTATATAACTCAACCTTTTCTTTTCTAGTCATCCACACAGATAATTCAATTGTTCCATCTTTCTTACGAGGATATACAGCAGAATGAAATTTATCAGCAATGGCAGCTTTCTCCGCGTCAGACTTAGTGTCTTTCTTATTATCTTTCTTAGATTCCTGTTTAGCTTCTTGCTTCAAGTGATCCTTTTTAGGTTCTTCTTTTGAACCACAACCAACAAGTAACGTTGTTGCCAATAATCCTGTAAATGTTATTTTAAGCGTTTTATTCATAGTTACCTCCGACATTAATTATATGTATAATACAATTTTAACATATTAAAAGGTATAGAAGAATCATTCCATCGATTCTTCTATACCTCATGTACAATCTCTTACCAGAACTTCCACCACGGCTTTTTCTTCTCTTTCGCAGCAGCAACCTCATTTCGAAATTCCTGCATTAATCTCTTCGTTTCCTGCATCTCACGAAGTGTCTTCATAAGCGTTTCATCTCGAGCTTCCAATCGTTTTTCTACTCGTTCATTGTGCGCTTCTAAGCTTGCTTTGATTTCCTCGTTACTTTGCTTGGCCTGCTCACTTAATCGCTTCTCCATTGCTAACATACTCTGATTCATTTCTTGTGCCATAACGCTGTACTGTTCCTGTAATTGTTGTTTAATGTGGAATGGCACTAAATCCGTTTCTTCAGCCTCTTCTTGAATCAGATCCGGATTAACTTTCTCTATTTGTTGCGCGATCATCTTCGCTGCTTTCTCTAGTGTCATACCGTCATGCTTACTCAGTTCAATTAATTTCTCAATCACCATAATGTCATTGTCTGTGTATTGGCGTCTGCCACGATTATCCTTCTTTACAGCGAATCCCTCGCGTGACAATACTTCCATGTACTTTCTAAGGGTGCTATCAGAAATTCCTAGTCGTTTGTATACTTCACTAGCGGAATAAACAATTTCGTCCGTCATAACGTCACAACACCTCCTAGTGACAGTATTCCATAGCGTTTTATTAATTCCTGCGAAACGCACTCAAATAATAGGCATATTCCTTACTATGATATAATTAAGATAGAGAGAAAATTAAGAACAATCATTTATCAAAAAGGAAAGGAAGAATTTCATGGTAAAAACAGGCGAATGTGCTTTATGTAAGAATGAAGCGGAGTTAAAACTTAGTCATATTATTCCTAAATTTGTTTTCCGAAACCTTAAGAAAGATTCATTTACCGGTATATTACGGACTACATCCGAACCTAATAAAGCATTACAAGATGGAAAGAAAGAATATTTGCTGTGCCAAGAGTGTGAAGGACGATTTAGTTATAATGAAACACAATTTTCTAACAAAGTTCTTATTCCTTTTAAAAAAGAAGGATTTAATTCAGCTTTACATTATGAAAGTGATTGGTTAAACCGATTTATTACATCAGTTAGTTGGAGAATTTTATATTTAGACCTAGAAAAGTTTGAAAAAGAACAGAATCCAGAGAAAAAACTAACTGAGGATATGTTTAAAACCTTACGTAATGCTGAAGAAATAATGCGCTTATATTTATTAAATAAACGTTTAAACTTAAATGGTATAGAGAATCATATATTCTTTTTTGATGAGGTTGAGTCAAAAAGCGGTTTCGATAACCCTCACACCTTAATGCACGGTTCTGTATTCGGTTCTACTGTTATAAGGGTTCATGATGCAAAAAATGTCATATATGTTGCTTCTAATTTATTAGGTATACTTATAGTAACCATCATACAAAAACATCCAAAAGAAAAATGGCGCAATACTTTTGTAAAAAATGAATCTGGTAAAATTAAAATACCTCAAATTTTAGATAGCCCGATAGCGTGGGAGATATTACAAGCTCAGAAATTACAAAAGCAATACAAACAAGAACTTTCGCCAAATCAAAAAGAAAAAATTATAGAGAAAATAAAAAATGATCCAGAGGGTTTTATGGAAAGTGGTACTTATAAAAGAATAATGTTAGATCAAAATCTAAAGTAAAAAACCTTGTTTATTCAAGGCTTTTTACTTTAATAAAATATTGAATGACCTTTCTTAAATAGCCTTTGCAATCTCAACAAGCAGCCTCATAAACAACGGAATCATTTGTACTACAATATAGCCGATCCCTGCCCTTGAAATAAGGGAGAATCCCCGTTCCTGGCTACCAACCATAATGAACAAACCACCGCATAACGCTACAACGGATGCAATCGGATAGGATACTGCTTTAATCAAGAAGATAACCGGTTCAAACGCATTTACAATACGATTGTATAACTGGCCATCTATATAATTTTTTATTGCCCCGTCATTGGACTGCACATCTTTAAATACTTCATTCACGTCTGGATTATTTCCATCAGCAAACACATGAGGAATATCTATAATTTGGCTGAATATAATAGCACTACCGATCACAATACTTATTCGCGCCGCCACGGGTGCGTATTTTTTTGCTTTCTTTTTGAACAAGCTCCACTTTTTCTTTGCCCCATAGTTACCATCCATAAAATCTTTGATGCTCATTGTCTCTGCTGCCATATGGACCATCCCCTTATTTTTAATGGAAGTCAGTAACTGTAAATATATTGCAATCCAACCCCTCACAAAGCTTTTGCAGGTTCTTCCTGCGGTATTCCGTCGTGGTGTACCAAATAAATTTAGGTGACTTTTCAAATACATTACATTCCATCAATTTGCGATACTTCTGCATCTTGATGCGGTTTGCGCTCATCTTTTGTTCATGATCCACCTCTACAATGTGGTAACGGCCATTATCCGTGAATAGTGCATCTGCAATTATAGAAACGATACCTTTCACATTCATCTTAACTTCCTGCTTCCACGTTTTCGGGCATTCATAAGCGATGTAAATATCATTCCTCATAATGTAATGACGAAATTGATTCGAACGCTTGAGTATCTTCTTACTTCCGATACGTTCACGCCCTTCCTTGTTAAGATAATAAACCTTCTCTCCATCCCTAAAGCTAGATACATATTCTTCAATTCCTTTCATGACACGCGATGCATTCCTATCTCCACCGAGATTATGAAGCACCTGTAATTGCTTCCTAGTCAAGAATCCCAATTTCCTCAAGCTGTAGAGTATGTTTTCTGTGCGTTGTTCCTTCATTGCTAACTTTTGCATTTTCAAGCTCCTTCCTCGCTCTTATGTTGATGTGCGGCTTTATGATGTTATCAATTTGCTTATTATCGATATAAATTGTCTGTAGGACCTTTTTCTCATTTGTTTGATATATCGCCCTTCCTTTTATGTTAGGAAGACTCTCTGCGCCGCCTTCGTCTAATACGGCACGGCTCCCTGCTTCTGTCTGCAGTCTAAAGCAAACACGAGCGCCAATGTTTTGTCGTAATTGCGATGGAAGAGCTTCATTTGTTGGGTACTGTGTCGCATATACCAAGCGGAATCCCGCTGCCCTGCCACGACGCCCTATATCTACAATGATGTCCCTGCACTCCTGATATGGCGCTATATCGGCTGCTTCATCGACAATTACAAAGTATCTCACTGAATCCCCGGCTTCTTTTATATCTTCGTATCCTTTTTCTAGTAAGTATTCGTTTCTAGCATTCAGTTTATCTTGCAATTCCCTTAGAGTCTCAAGGGCTTCCTCTGGATTCTTCGCAATCGATTCGACTTGATTTAGGAATCTGTATCGGTTGAAAGAGAGACCGCCCTTTAAATCAATAAGGAATAGCTTTATATTTTCTGGTTGGTTACGTACCAGGGCTGTAATAATGAGTTTTAGTACATTTGATTTACCCATATCCGTCATACCAGCCGATATCATGTGTGAGAGTTGATCAAAGTCGTGTTTTACCAATCCATCCCTCGTATAACCAATTGGCACCTCCCAGCCTCTACACTGCCTCATCATATCTTCTTCAAATTTCACGAAATCAGGAATCCCCTTCTCATAAACTCGTATTTTCAGCAAACCATCGTAAGACAGCTCAATTTCCTTTCTAACGAGTTTTTTCTTGTTTATGATGTTTTGTATTTGTTTTAAGATATCTTTTCGCAGTCGAAGAGATTTGAAGTCTTGTAGTTTAAAATCATAAACTTTGCTCTTGTGATTTAATCCATCCTCTAAATGTTGTATCTTTTGTTCGAAATCGGAGAAGCTAAGACCAAGCGGAATCCTATACGCATATTCAACTCCCCAATCATTTCTTGTCTTACGGAGTAGCTGTATAGTCCTAGTTTCTTTCCCTTCCTTAACTTTCAAACCACAATTAGCGCAGATCCTTTGAATCTTAGAGGCATCATTTGTTGCTCCTTTTTGATGCATTTTTGATAGAAAGACTACACCACCGACTGCAGCTGAACTTACTAACTCAAATATCACAAACTCGCACCACCCTTCTTTATGTATTCTGCAAGAATAGTCCCTAGAGATTAGAAGAGAGAAAAACTGCTATGATTCATTGAAACTACTTATCTTTCAATGTCTAAATCAATATTCCGTGACCGAATTCTACTCAGAATAGGTAAAACGAAGTTTTAAAAGGCTATCAATTTGGAACTGAGAATCGTAATTTGTTTGGTATGGTAAAAGGTATTTCACACTGTTTGTTTGATATGCATCTTTTTTTGCACTCGTATAAAAAAGTTAACTCTTGTACATGCTGTTATTGAGGTGACAGTAATGTTTGATTGGCTAAAATTAGGGAAAACAAATAGAAGTAAATTTGGAAAGTGGTTAGATCGCCAAGGGATTTCCCAAGCGGAATTAGGAGAGAAATCTAAGTTGAGTAGAGCAACTATTTCAAAATTGTGCAATGACCATACATATAGACCGAAATTTTCAACTGTAGTTCAAATCACAAAAGGGTTAAAAAAATTAGGGAAAAACATAAATGAAAATGAATTTTGGATGTAGCTTCGTAAAAAAAACGGGGCTATTTCCACGCTTTTAAAAGAACATGCGTTCGTGTATAATGAGTGTAAAATGCACGAATCGGGGGATCATCATGGAAAAACAAAACTGGGGAACGCCTAAATTACGCGGTAGGGGCATGGTCAAGTGGTTG
The DNA here is from genome assembly GCF_001595725.1 of Bacillus thuringiensis. Taxonomy (GTDB): domain Bacteria; phylum Bacillota; class Bacilli; order Bacillales; family Bacillaceae_G; genus Bacillus_A; species Bacillus_A thuringiensis_K. The sequence continues at coordinate 28,468 of NZ_CP014285.1, read as the reverse complement.
CCGTTCGCTTCAATTCCAGAACAACACGAAGAAATTAGAGGAATACTTAGCAATTTAAATAAAGTGCCGAAACCAATTGTCACTGAAGATATGAAGGAACAACTGCAAATCGGTCTTGTGCAATCGCTACAAAACAAAGAAGAAATACATATCTCATACTATCGTGACGGAATGGTGCAAGACATGTACATAAATGTATTACATATCGAACCGATGACAAGAACTATATACTGTACAGACGCTTTCGGTTTGAATACCGAGTTTAAGTTTGATGAATTGGTGAATATAAACTGACTATATATGGTCAGTTTTTTTCATGTGAATAGATTATGATTGGTTTAGTATACATAAGTTACGGGGATGCACTAAAGGGGGAGTAGTTTTGGATAATAAGCAAGGGGACAAATCGGATGATTTAAGTATGTTTTTGGGAGCAGGTTGCTTTATTGTAATACTTTTATTAATCGGGTTTGGGATATTCGGAATTATAGGCGCTCTTATAGAAGGGGGCGACGCTGAAGAGTACAACAACAATCCTTACACTGAAGACTTTGATGGGGATGGAATTGGTGGAGATAAGGATGATCATGACTATTATCATAAAAATGTAAAATAAGCCGCCCAATAGGACGGCTTTCATTGTTTACTTTTTAAAATACTCGTAGAACCATTTACCTTCAGGTCTAGTGTCCATCCACCAAGTAATTTTATCTAATTCAGCATTCGGTAACACTTCCGTTTGCAAATATGCTGTACCAGTTAATGGATCGGAAATAACTTGTCCTTTAGTTCCACGCTCAGCCATAGCATTTAATACTTCTGGAATCAATGAGACGCCAAATCCACCAGATTTAACATATTGATATCCACCATTAGAAACGTTTTGTTCTGGATGATTCACTTCTGTAAACCAAGATAAAGGTTTGCTTCCAATTAATTCATTCAAATCACACTTACCGATACCAGGCACATTTCCTGTTTCAGTGTATTGCCAAATATCACATGAATAAGCTGGTCTTTTCCCACCATAACGTGGAATCCATACAAAGTCAGCAACTACATTCGCCATTCCGAATGGAGCATACATATGATGGCCAACATATAAACCGACTTTTTGAGCACCTAATCGTCGTAATTCATCAATAAAAGCTTGTGCACCAGCTCTCATATCATTCATTGTTTTTACTTCTACATCAGCAACCCAGACTGTTGCGCTCTTATCTCCACGATTCCAGAAGTCACGAGCTTCTATCCGCGCATCATTTTCAGAAACAAAACGACAGAATGCATAGTTTCCGAACGGGATATTACGAGCTTTCATGGCAGCAACATAAGATTTGTACACCGGATCAACATAGTTAGAGCCATCTTGTACTCGAGCAATAACGAAATCTAGATGTTTTGCTGCTGTATCCCAATCAGGACTACCATTCCATTTAGACATATCAACGATATAACCCATTATTTATCGTCTCCTTCACTATTTACTTCATGATCAGACCAAATACCAAGTACAACGCCAACGGTAAATAAATATGGTGCTAATTCATCTAAGAAACTCTTCGCCTCTGGAACACCCAACTTCGTAAATAAAAATCCAAGCAAAGAAAAAACCGCAACCCATGTTTTCCAGTTGCGGAATCGTTTTTTGATATTCTCTTTTGACATATTACATGCCACCTTTCATTAGTAATCCTAATAAGCCAGCTACAATCGCTCCGATGATGATACGAAGAATCCATGTAGTGTTAGCGCTAATCTTATCAAGAAGCTTATTTATATTTACAATGTCCTTTTCGTTGACAGTGGTACGTGTTTCCAAGTTGCGAATATCACGCTGCATATCCTTTTGGTCTGATTTTATTTGGAGTATCTCTTGTTTTAAATCTTGAATTTCTTGCATTGGTTCAGCTCCTTTCAAAATAAAAAGAGAGACGATTGTCCCTCTTTTTTAAAAACGCTAATTTAGTTACCGCCAAGTAATGTATACAACAATAAATCAGCAATTATTTGTTGCCCTTTTTCGTTTGGATGAAAATTATCATTATTTATACTCTTAAATGGCACACCGAGATTTGTTATTTGATAACTATAATAACTATACAAATCTACAAACCCTGTCTTATTTTCATCGGATAATTTTTTTACAATTGGATTTATATCTGTTTCTAATCGTTTATTAACCGAATCAGACTCCATCACTTTATTAGAAGTTCTTAATAAAATTTGAGCATTAGTTTTCTGTTGTATCTGTTCAATTACCCACTTGTATTTTGTTTCAAAATCTTCATTAGATATTTTTCTACCTGCGTCATTTAATCCAGAGTTTATAACAACTATATCTGGATTAATACTAATAATCTTATCGATTCTTGCTGACATATCAATAATCGTATTCCCAGATACCCCTGAGTTAACTACTTTAACTATGTCTGATCCATAAGTATTCTTTAGAAAATCATTTATAATTGATACATGACCAGGTTTCCCGTTTGTTTGGAAATTCTGTTCTGTTGTCGAATCACCTAGGAAAACTATTGTTGCTTTTTGTCCTTTATCTAATTTTTCTATAGCCTTTGTTTTAAATGGTATCAAATTTAGTTCGTTTCTTATTTCAGGAGATATTCGCTCTGAAATTTCTTTTTTAGACGCATTGACTTTTCCTTTTACTTCTTCTTTATGCTTTTTCTCTTCAACTTGGCTACTACTATGTGCTTTTTGAACATCTGCTTTGACCTTGTCATCATAATAACTTTTACCTATTGTAATTGTTGCTAAAAAAATAATTGTAATTAATATAGCACTAATTTTCTTCATATGTTCCTCCCGAAATACATTTATATACAAATATTAACTTATTAAGAGGCATACTCCAATTACATTTTGTTAATTTCTCGAATTATATTAATTCTGAAATATATAATCGTTTCCATTTTTTTGTTATCCCTCCTCTTTAGGAAGCGTTTGGCTAACTATCGTTCCACCTTCACCAGTTCCTTCTGATGGTTCTTCTTTCACTGGGACCACCTGCTTCACGTCGATTCGGGAGAAGATATAATCACCAATTACAACCGTAATGGTATTGCTGTTGTTCAATTGTTCATTTAAGTAGATTGGATCATAATCATTTGTTACAATCTCAATCTCTTTCCCACCGTTTGTATGAACCTTTAATTTTTTAGTGCCTTCTGCAGCAGGCAAATTGATTGGTAAAATACGTTTTACATCAATTCGTTGGATAATAAAATCACCGATAAGTACGGTAATTAGGTCGTTACTATTCAATTGTTCGTTTAGCACCTGTGCATCGTATTTTTCTGTTTGTACCGTGTGTTTTAATCCGCCTTGTGTGTGAATTTCAATTGTTTGCATATGTTATCCATCTCCTTCATTATTTTTTATCATTTATCTTAATACGTACCGCCACTTCTGGACTGAATAAACAAGCGTCCTGTAACAGTAGCATTAATTCTAGCTAAACTATCTGGTGTAATTTTAATTTCAACATAACGACCACGCTGCAATTTCCCTTCGCTATCCTTCGCTAAATACGGAATCAAATTTATATCTTGTCCTCTTATCGAATCGAAAGGCAATGTATTCCCATCCACTTCAATCGTTACTTTTGATGGGGTTTGATATAATTCGAAAATGCCGAACTCAATATCGTGGGTGTGATTTGGCAATGTGATTTCATGGCTGTGCGGGTCTAGGTGTATATCGTGCTGGTGGTTTGGCAGACTAATAGAATGTTGGTGGCTTGGAATGCTAATAGAGTGTTGGTGATTTGGTATGGACAGACTATGCGTGTGCTCGCCACTAGAACCATGTGTGTATAGACTAGCTCCTGTTCCTTTTGCATAAAACGAAGCCGCTGTATTCCTACCAGGATCAGAAAATGCTGTGTACAATCCTATCGTTGGAGGTTCAGAGGGAACAATACCACCACCATGAAACATCTTATGAACATGATCCCCGCCACCGCTAGATGTTTGCACACTCCCGCCGCCACTAGTTGATGTTTGTGTACTGCTACCGCCACTAGACGTCGATTGTACGATAGACCCCCCAGCCGATGTGGAGGACACTGTACCCCCGCCAGCGCTTGTAGAGCCCACTACAGCCCCGCCGCCTTTAATGGCGCGCTCATATGCTCTAAATCTTAATATCTCAAATGTCAGTAACAATTCATTCACATTTTTCACATCGTTAGGTATTTGAAACCTAATGATAGCTGGATGTTCGGGGTCGCAATTATCTTGGAAATCTCGACTATCAATATTCGTCGTTCCTTGAGAATACACTTCGTTGACTCTCTGTCGTTTCTCAATATCGGCCTGTATTGTACCTAAATCAGTTACCTTATTTTCTAATACGAGTTTTACATCAAGTGGATTCCCTGTAACATCATCTTTCGAACGATCCATTACTCGTAAATCTACTGATATATTGAAATCCTCATCATACAGACGTACTAGCTTACCAGTCTCATACTTTTCTATTTTGTATGGGTCAATCAATTCGTAATCAATTGCCTGAATTTCATAAGTAACTTTCGGCATACATGCTTTTAGCAACATTGAATTTGCTGAAGCGTAAAGTGATTGAGCATCTTCAAATCTTCTATCTACCCATATATAATCAAATCCATCGTGTAATTCTCTGACAAACTCAGGAGCGTCTATATAAGGAAGGCCATTATTAACGCTTTTAATTGTAAGTTGGTTTACACCTTCTCCATAACCCAGCGGATAAATCCTAGTCATGACATCCTTTGCTTCTACTTTTCGTTTAATTCCCTTCATATTCTTCCGATATCGAAGTTCACCCGTAATTTCTTCAGAATATCGGACAATGTTTAACGTCCAAGGATACGAGGAATCGTCCCATGTCCATTGGAATTTCTCATCAAATGGCTTCGGAATGCTATATATCGGTCCTAATAACGTATCTTCATTTTCCCAACTATAAGAAAAATACTTTGTGAAATCACATTGACCAAGTTTCCAATGTTTTATTCTCTGTTTGCTAAGAAGATACTCGATATTCTCCCTTGTGGTTAAATTTATTCTTTCGTGATAACCAAAAAGCACGCTATCCATTAGTGTGGATAAAACGTGCTCGCAATCATAAGTTATTATTTTTTCGTGTACTTCTCTTTCTTCTTCACTGTCCATAATACGGAACATACCGATACGCTTACCATTATCGAATATTTCCACATAATCAAACGTTTCAATTTCTTCTCTCTTTGGATCTGTAAAGGGCAATGAAAAACCCGCCGTCCAAAGTTCATTGAGTGGCGGGTTGTACTTTATGTTATATGCATTTTCAAGATATGCCTTGAGCTGCATTTGTTTGTTGTATAGTTTTAACAATATACCACCCCTTACTTAGACGTTAATTGTCCTACAAAGTAATCTCCCATTGCACGGAATCCATCATTATTTGGATGCAAATCATCGTATAGATGTGTTGAATACGTTCCTTTTCCTATGCCACTTTCAGCATGCATATCAACGAGTGGACAAGAATACATTTTTGCAATTTTACGTAAACCTTCGGATACTTCTTGCATTTTAGCCGATGGTCTTGTCGCTCTACCTGATCTAATTGGAGTACTAATGTAAATTCTGCATTTTGGATTTTTCGAACGAATATATTCAATAGCTGCACGTAACGCTCCGAATGTTGTAGTTTCATCGAATGTTGTATCTTCTTCTACTCCAACAACTCCAAAGTTAACGTTTTGTCCAACGTCATTTGTTCCTCCGGCGATTGTAATAATTTCATACTTTGTAACATCTTGAGCTTTAATATCATCAAGAATACATCCTACACCGCTAATACCAGAACGAGCGATAGTGGCGCCACTGTGCCCGAAATTATCAACAATAGCCCCAGCTTTTCGCATATAGGATTGATATCCTACAAGCGGTTCGGGACCAACTTCCGCAATAACTTTACCATCTAACCATGTAATACTATCACCAAATGTAGCAATCAATTTACCTAGTAATTTATTAGTAGTCATAACAGCCCACGGTAATAGAAATCCGTATGGAGAATAGCCCTTAGGTTTTACAGCTGACTTTTTCAACATATAAGTTAGCAAATCATTTTTTACAACATTCACGCGAACCATTCGCGCATTTTCTGGCACTGTTACGGTATACCATCCCGTTTCGCTCTGAACAAAATCTATTTTCTTAATAAAACGATTCTGTTCATCAAAGAAAACACCAGCTTGTGCATATTTATAGTTACATCCAAGTATTTCTCCTGGAGCTACTACAATAGAGCGAGATAAATTTATAATTGAGCTGTCTATAATGTTCCCTAGATCGTCCATATATTTATTTTTCAATGATGTTGTATCATCATATAAATTCAATGCTTCTACACCGGTTAAGCGTTCTGGCTGGATAAGAGATTGTAAGAATTCAGCTTTACTTGGCAACCATTCAGAGGTAAAACCATAATACGAATAAGATGTTGGTTTGGTTGCTGTCTTTTTTAGCATAAAGGCACTAAGATTAGCCTTTAGAACATTTACACGGATGTAACTAGCGTTAGATGGCGTATTATCTGTAAACCATCCACTACCTGCTGCTGTTTCATTAAAATTAAATTTACGAATCCATTTTTTATTATGATCAAAAAATCCACCTGGAGTTACATATTTAAAATTAACCCCAATTGTTTCTCCTGGAGTGACTTTGATATATCGTGTTACATCAATCGATGTACTATCATTCTCAAATCCTGCATCAGTAATATACTTATTTATCGTTCTTTCTGACATATTTAACAAGTTGTTAAACTGAACACCTTGAATTTGTTCCGGTAGCAATTCAATATTGACAGATTGTTTTTTTACGCCTTCGTATGCATTTAAGCTAAAGTCAAATCCTTTTGCTACAACTAATGTGTTTTGGGCGATATCCATAGATTTATCAAATTCAATTGCTAACCAGTTGTATGCATTTGTAACAGGGAAATCACCTACATTGAAGGTTTTCTTAAACCATGTATCTACCCCTGCCGTATTAGCGACTTTTTCCCACTCAGACCATTGACCGTACGCAACTCTAAATCGAACTCTACAAGATGATGTAAATACATTTGCTAAAAAACTTACCGTAATATCTTCATTAGGATTAACATTTCTTAGAAGTTTGTATTTAACACAGTCACCTTCTACATAAGTAGCGCTATCAATACGCGTTCCTAGTCGTCCGGTTGTCGTAAGTACAAGAGTAATACTTGATGCTTTTTCATAATAATCTGGGACAACTTTAAAACTTGGATTGTTCATTAAATTAATATCTGAATTGGATAGCCTACTTGTTAAATCTGGGTAACCATTTTTGGCATTTGTTAAGTCTCGTGTTATTTCGTTTGAATTTCGGATAGTTTGATTTATCTTTGGTTTCCCTACCCTTAAAGGTTCGTTTTGTCCTATCTCTGGTACGGGTGTAAATGTTAATTCAGCCATTGTGTTCCACCACCTTACATGTATTTCGCTTTTAATTTGAATGAAATATTAATGTTTAAGTTAGAACCCGTTATGTTCACTGCATTCGTACCAGGCAATAGTTCTAATCTTTCCATGTTCCCTTTCAATTCGAATAAGAAGTTTTGTCCGTTTTTCATAGCGGCATAATGCTCTGCATCGATTAGAAAAGATGCATTCGAAAAACTTCCAAATAAAAAACTCTCACCGTTTAGGGTAAGAGTTAAATTCGTTGCGGTACCTGAAATCTCGATAACAGGTCGGGCAACTAAAGAACCATAATTATCTATGTTAATACTTTGTGGCGTATTAATTGCAAATCCATAATCACCAATATCAAAAGTCACATCTGATTCAAAAGGAATTTCACTATCAAATGTTAAATCGTCTGTTTCTACGATTGAATATGCATGTGGATCATAAGCAATCATAGGTAATTCAAACTTACCCATACTAAGATAACGTTCAATTGGAAGCGAACCACTATATCGAGCTAGGTAATATTTATCAGGTTCATAATCATAAATCAGTTTTACTTCCTTTGGTTTGCCGTAAGGATCAATAAAGGCAGCCATCATTTTTCTGATAGCTACCGCTAATTCGTATCTATTTTCTTGTGGTTTAACAAGTAAAGGCAAACTAAATTGTATAGGGTCTATATCTGAACCAAAATAATAAGCACCAGGACGACCAGGGATAGAAACTGTATAGTCACGAACTGGTGGGGCTGCTGGATGTTGGAATCCTGGCAAAAGGGCTAATTTAAGTTCACTTATTCGTTTCCCGTCTATCGTCAAACTCACAGTTGTCCCACCTTTCTTCCTGATGTCTTAATATATTTCCCTAATTCCACTGCTAATTTTTTAATGTCAGCTTCTTCACGAATAGGGAAGGTAGCACCTTCAAACATTCTTTCGAAATTATATGAAATATTCCCGTTTGAGTTTGAAGAATTTCCATCTACATTACTTTGACTAGCGTTTCGGCTCATCGCTTGTGTGCTACTAGCCATACTGCCATATACATTACTGATGACACTTTTTAAGCCAGATAGCTCTTTCATAGAACTAGCCATTGAATAACTCATATCGCCAATTAATCGACTCATAGTACCCGTAATACCAAGTGACTTTTCATTTGAAGATAAAGGCGTAACAGATACACGATTACCTCTTTTGGTAAATAACTCTGGTCCAGCTTCACCGGCAATAAATGAACCGTCACCAAGAACATGCCCACCTGTTGCTAACATTGGGATTGTCGGTATATGAGTTTTCCCTCCACCAACAAACGGAACCCAATCAGGCATATCTATACTGTTAATACCCTCAATCAATGCATTAATCATTGAAATCACAGCATTTATTGGCGCTTTTGCTGCTAATTCTATTCCATTGAATACTCCATCAAATATTTTCACAATTCCTTTCCATGCTTTGTCCCAATCTCCTGAGAAAGCACCAGAAATGAAATCGATAATTCCGTTTAAAATTGGCTTTAAGACCGTATCCCACACGACTTTTATTCCATCAAATGCATCTGATACAACACTACCAATAGCACTAAATACAAATTTAAAAGCTGGTAACAGTACATTTTCTATGAATGATGAAATTTTTGAAAAAACAGGAGAGAGTATTTCTTCCCAAACTCGTTTGATAATATCAAATGCATCTTTGACAATATCTTTTATGATTGTAAAACCTTTGTCAAATACTGGTTGCAATGTCCCAACAATTATAGATACTATTTGATCTATTGTAGGTTTGAAGTATTCATTATATATGGCCATTATTTTATCTCCGAATAATACCCATATAGCAATTAAACCTGCAATTGCCGCAACCACTAAAGCAATCGGGCTTGTTAAAACAGCCATAACTCCTGCAAAGGTTATAGCCCCTGATGTTGCTAAGAATATTACTGGGGCGAGAGCTGCGCAAATACCAACAAGTATACCGATTGCAACAGTTATGGCTGTAATTGCAGCCGCTAAAACTGGATGAGCTGAAATGAATTCTGCTATTTTAGAAACCAATTCTGCTACTGTAAGTAACACTGGTTCAAGAGCTTCTTTTAAATCGTTCATCGCTTCTTTCAATTTGACCATCGGTGATGCGTCTGTTTTACTTACGGACTGTTGTAAATCATCTATGCCTTGTTTTAAGTCAGCTTGTTTTTGTTCAGTTTGTAAAATCGTATTTATGATTTTTTGACCTTGATCTTCCCACATTGTCATTTTGTTATCGTAAAGGCTTTTTATCCCTTACTTCTTACACTTCATATTAGTGTAAGCTCGGCATACGTTTTCACTTATAAAGAAAGTGTCACGGTCTCGTGGAGGGATTATATCTTTTCACCCTCTATGCTCTGCCCCTGACTATACTTCGTATAGCCTTCGGTTCAAGTCAGGAATCTCACCCTTCTTGCTTCATACCGCGATTTTAATTCGGCACAATTTATCATCTACCGAAAAGTTCTACACCAATTGCTTCTTTCAAATCAGCATCCTGGATTTGATCTAGCCATTTAACCATATCCACAAATGCTTGTTTACCTTCTTCTCCGCCTTTAGCTATTGCTTTACCCCATCCTTCTAATTGAGCAAATATTTCTTGTACTGCTGCGCTATCTGGCGGATTTTTTGCAAGTTCTAATTTCTGTGCATTCATTTCTTTGAAAGACTCTAATTCAGCTCTATGCGATTCACGAACAGCGTCCATTTCATCACTTAAACGTTCACTTAAAGCTTGTTTACGGTCGTTATGATTTTCTTTTAAGGCGGATAAATTAGCTTGATTTACTTCTCTTAATGAATCAAGTTGCGCTTTATTTGATTCGCTAATAGCCTTTAAGTTTTCTTGCTTACTTTGCTGAAAAGCTTCTTTTTGTTCTTGCTGTCGTTCTTTTAAAGCTTCCTTCTCATTGTTTATTTGCTCTTTAACTTGTTCTTTACGACTATCTATCTCTGATTTCAGCGCCTCTTTTTTCGCATCAGACGCTTCTTTTATGCCGTCTTTTTCTTCTTTCAATCTATCAATTTGGCTTTTACGTTCTTCACGTATCTTATCCAAACGCATTTTTTCTTCAAGTTCTTGTAATGCTTTGATTGCCGCCTGTCGTTCTTCTTCATTTTTCGCTTTACTTATTTTAACTTTTAGATCAGCACGTTTTTCAGCATTCTCACGGTCTTTAAAATATTTATCTTCAGCTGCTGTTTTCGCATCTAAAGAATTAATTTGATCGTCTACCGATTTAAGACGATTATATTTTTCCTCATCAATTAATTTCATACGTTCCATGTATTCTTTATCGATGAGCTTTAATTTCTGTTCAGACGACTTTTCAAATGCTTTAACTTCCGCTTCGAGTGATTTCTCAAGTGCTTTTTGTTGTCTATCATAATTTTTTGATGCTGCATCATATTGGGCACTAAGTTTCTTCTCTAAATTCTTTTGTTGATTTTCATAACTTTTAGAAACTGCATTGTATTCAGAATCAAGACTTTTAGCTAATGCGTTTTGTCTTTGACTATGACTTTTAGAAAGTGCCTTTTCTTGATTACTAAATGAATTCGCAAGTGCAGATTCTTGTTTAGCAAATCCCTTTTGCATCGCTGATATCTGTGCATCAGACATTTTTTCAGTATCGTCTACAGCATCACGGACAGCATCCTTCATAGAATTACTTAACCCACGCGACATTTCAACAGAACGAATACGCCCTTCTTTTAAACCCGATTTGTTCAACAGGATTCGCAAGTCCCTGCCAGTTCTCTTATGAACTTCTGTACATCACTATACAGACCAGACTATATCATCATCTTTAATATAAGATGCTCCCCATTTCGGGTGTCATCAGCTTACACCCTACGCTTTTCAGCTAGTCGTTGCACGTTCCCTTTTACAGGCTTCGCTCAGTATTGTCTCTTTTTGAGATTTCCACTGAATTAAAGGAGTTTTCTATGAATGTCACCACTCATAGGGACAATTGTTTATCCAATAGGTTATCTATATTCCAGGATTTTTCCTTTGCCGCACTTGCCATAATGCTTTGCACTTCCTGCGCTGTATAACCAACTCTTCTTAGTTGAGCACCATACTCGGCGATAATATCAAGTTGCTCAGGAGGGAATCCGATTTTTAAAAGTGAATTAACTAATCCTAGTGCTTCTTTATTCGAAATATTTAATTCGCTACCGATTTCATTAGTTTCTTGTATTAATTCTGTAAAATCAATTTGCGAATAGGAACTAGCTATACTGGCTGCTCCCTTTATAATTTCCGTATTTGCTGCATCAGAAGCATCTTTATTCAATGACCATTGTCTTCGAACACCTTCCAATGCTTCCTCAGCGTCACCGCCGTAGGCTGTAACAGTTCTAATTGCATCCTCCACAGATCTTTTTGATGATTCCGGAACATCAAAGGTAATATCAATTTTCGTCTTTAACTCTGACATGTCTAGAGCCTGTCCGATTACTTCCTGAATACCACCACCAGCAACTATTCCGCCTAATACATTTTCCAACTCAATTCCTAATTCTTTGACGCTTTCACCCGTTTGATCTGCTTCTTGAGAGAGCTGGTTTAAATCGTTCCTAATGTTTTGAATCGAATTACCATCATCAACAGAATGAAGCGCTTGTTGTAGCTTCCCGATATCCGCTTCAGCTCCTAGCGCTTCCCTTCCGATTATCTCAATAGCTTGCTCTAGCTGCCTACTTGATGCCGTACCGTTTTTAATTGCATTCACAAGACGATTCCCTAATGCATCCGCAAAATCATCAACACTTTTTCCTGTGGCGCTAAATAAAGTCTCTAATTGTCTTGTTGAACTTGCTGCTTTTTCTTGCTCAGCCTTTAATCCTGCAAGACTGTTTTTGAATCCATTAAGTTGCCCTTCTGTAAATTCAATTTCACGCCTAAATGCTCGATATTGCTCTTCATTAATCGCGCCACTTTCAAATTGTGCTTGGACTTGCTGTTGAGCGGCCTTTAAGCTATCTAATTTCTTCGTTGTATTCTCGATTTGTTGAGTAAGCAATTGTTGTTTTTGCGCTAGTGCTTCCACATTACCTGGATTGAATTTTAAGAGTCGTTCAATATCTTTTAGCTCTTTAGATAGTTCACCACTTCTTTTATTGACATCTTTCAAGGCGTTTTGAAGACCGGTTGTTTCTCCGCCGATTTCTATCGTTATTCCCTTAATTCTTCCTGCCATGTTATCACCTCACTTGCTTAGAAATTATTAAAGTCATCTTGTGTAGCTGTTCTTGTATTTTCTTGTTCTTTCTTCGGATTTCGTAATTCTACATATTCATCGATATAATCCAAACAATCACCTATTGTCATATCTTCTAAATCTTCTTTTGAGAGTTTGCATGAATAACAAAGAGCAAGGAATGTATCAACGGAAAATCCACCTTTCCCATCGTTACGTCCTTGCCCTTGTTCATCTTCTGTTATTTTTTTTTTGACTGAACCGTACTTTTAATTAAGTCCTGAATTTCTGTGATAATTTCAGCAATCGGAAATTCTCCGAATGTATCCAGCCAAGTTAATGGATCTGGAACATCTTTATTTGCTGTTTTAGCAAACGCCCATACTAAATTATAAATAACTTCAAAATCTAACTTACTTAAATCGACTTGTGAAAGGTCGATGTTATTTTGGTCACCATCAGTTGAAATATATGAAGAAAGTACTCCTAAACTAAGAATATCTGCAAACATATCACGTCTAAATTGTGACTTATAACGGATAGCCGTACCGGCAGTACTTTTTAAAAGTACGTCTTTGGCATCAATTGTTATTGTTTTTTCCATCTAATTACGCCCCCACAACTTTCTCGTACACCTTTGTATACCAAGCATCGTAAATTCCTGCTGGTGTACCAACTGTTGTTGATACTTTAACTTTTTGATTTTCTGGATGTTGCGCTGCAACGAATTTCAATTCAGTTGTATTTGGCTCTGTTTTATCACTCTTTGTGGAAGAACCCGCACCAGGTCGTGATACAGATACGTTGTAAAGTAAGTGACGAGTTGCTTTTACATCACCATCAAATTCGAACATTAAAGCGATTTTTTTGATCTTTGCATTCGAAACCTCAGTGATAACTTTGTCAGTCTCATCCAAAATTTCTCCTAATACTTCAGTACGAAAAGCTTCAGTGACTTTGGCGATATTTAATGTACCTTCATATCCTTGGTTACTTGATTCAGTGTAATAGTTACTGTCATCTGCATAAAAATCAGATTGTTCACCTTTTGGCTCTAATTTCATTTCAACTGCACCTGGTAATTTACCTGGAGTTCCATATGTGATCTTTCCTGTCTCATCCTCAGTAATTACACTATAATGTACTTTCTTTAGACCAAAAGTAACTTTATTTTCTGCCATTTATATCAACCTCGTTTCATAAATTTTTTGATACATTTTTTCAGATTCAATAAAAGTCCCATATGAGTCATAAGGAATTTCATGATCGTCTAGGACTTTTTCAAGTTTATCTTCTGCAACTAAATCTTTTTTAGTTGTGTAAAGTTCAATATTTGCATCGTCTATCTTGTGATACACCTTGTTATCAGCCATTAAATTTGCTGATCCATCCACAAGGAAACATATATAAGGTGGCGCTGGAACTGGCTTGGTCGGCGTTGCTGTGAAATGCGAATAAGCCACAGGATAACCTGTAGCCTCAAGGATTTTCTTTAATTCAATTAAATTCATTGTTGGATCGCCCTTTCAACTCGCTCCGAAAAATCATTTACTGCTTTTTCTTCAGCGGGAGCGATATGAACTATGGCTGGAACACGTCCACCATTCACTTTTGCGTGTCCCTTCTCTAATAAGTGTGTAAGCTGCGGTTTTAATGCGTTATGAACAATAAATGCATTACCTTCCTTTTTCTTGCGCCACCCTTTTGCATATTTACGTCCGCCTTTACTGTCACTTTTAGGACTCGTTTGTTTCAATTCATCTACAAGATTGTTAGCAACTGCTTCTTTTTCAATTTCTAATTTTTCTTCTACTTCTTTTCCATACCTTTGCAGTTCTGTAGCAATATCATTTGCTAGACTATCAATACTAGCCACCAGCTACCACCTCACAATACAATTCGATTTTTTCATCTTCGCGTTCATATGTGCGGTATATGTTATATTCTTTTTCGCGGTACTTCACTTCACGTTCATCTTGATAATCCAGAACGTGAACGATTAAAACACAACTCGCTTTAATGTCACTTTGACCAGCTTGAAAGAATTCTGATTGAGGGACAGATTTCTTTTTACAAAATACTTGTCTATTAAACGTTCTTACTTCCTCTTTTTGTCCTAAATCATCTTCAATGACTGTAACTATTGGGAAATGTAGAATATCGTTCATTTATAATCACCCGCTAAAGTAAGGTGATTCTTAAGCATGTTATACGATAATTGGAATCGCTCTGCTTCCTTAGCGTCGGCAATAAAATTAGCTTTTGCATACATAATTATTGCTCGTTTGATTAAAGGATCTGTATCATCATTTGATTTGAAGCCAGAAACTCCCGATAACTTTAAATCAGTTCGAGCCGCTTCAATCAAATCATCAATTTCATCATCTAAAGCATTATGTGATACACGCAATGCCTTTTTTACCACTTCAAGCATCATGTTATTCACCAACTGGTTCAAGTTTTTCTAACGCTTTAAGTGCCGCATCTTTCCCTTTAACCTTTTCTCCATTAGGGAGTTCAAAATACCCTCCACCAACATGAACAGCTTCAAGAACAACAGGTTTATAATCATCAATCGGCTCAGTTTCTAAGAACCCTTCTTTTTGTAAGAATTCTACTCTTTCTTGATCATCTGTTTTATATGATTCTCCAACACTATAATGTACATAGGAGAACTTATCGCGGAATGCTGTAATTACTTTAAATTCTTGCGTTTTCTTTTCAGACATAAAAATACCTCCTTATTTCAAATGAAAAAGCGGCTATTAAACAGTAGCCGCTTTCTTAATAAGAGCAAATGCTTTCGTACTTAACACATCTCCGTCGACAATAGAATAGCTCATATAGTCAGTGTAACGTTGTTTAACATGGTCTTCTGTATAGATTGTCATATTCTCATTGACATTGGCTGCATAACCTCGTGCCACGTTTCCAAATAAGATTGCATCTTCAGGAACGCTATCCTCTTCTTTAACAGGCAATCCAAACATTCTACCAATTCCACCAGATGTTACATCAGGAATGAATAATGGTCGTCCCATACTGTCTTTTAATAGAGCTAATTTATTCCAAATAACTGTGCTTTTAGCGTAGATAGCTGCTCCTGTTTTATATGAAGACTTGATTTTACCCATCGCTTGTGCGATTTTATCATAATTTAAATCTTCTGAATCGCTATAACTAACTACTTGTGGTTTCTGTGCTTCCCCTTCGATTGCAGTAATAATACCCTTCGGTTCCGGCTTAAATGTATCTCCAGCGCCCGGTTTACCTTTACCGCTTACAACACCTTTGGCTAATGCTGCTCCCATTTTTTCAGCTAATAAGGAAGTGATGTAAGGGATGAATTTTTCAATACTCATCTTTCTAAGTTTCCAAGAGATTGGGATCGCTTTAGCTAGTTCACAACCAGTTAAGTTTAGTTCTCCTAATCCGAACTCACCATCCACCACTTCTGTTTTTTCGTCATACCAAGCTGCATCTGCACCTGAATTAGTTTCTTTAATAATTGTAAAATCACCAGGTACATAAGTCATATTGACATCTCTAAGGATTGGGAATAAATCTTCTGCTTCTTTCCAAATATCTGATGCAACAGTCTCTGGAATCACTACAGCATGAGTTGCTGCCGTTTGTGTGGCGTTTTTAAATTCACTATTAACTTTGTCAAAAATTAATTCTTCATCGTTGTTGATTTTTTGGCCCATCATAACCTTTGCCCATGCATTTAAATAATCATTTGCAGTAGAATCTTTTTCTTTTGGTTTTTGTTCACCAAACGTATTAACTACTGTACCTTGATTACCATTGTTAATCGTTTGAGCGTTAGAAAGCATTTGCGCTTTCGCCTCTAAATTGCGGCTATTGTCATCTTGCATAAACATAATTTCAGCTTGCAATTGCTGTTCTAATTCTACAATTTCGGCTTTTACAGTTTCGGCTTTTTCAAAATCCTTCGCATCTAAAAACTTTCGGCCTTCTTCTTTTTTCGATTGAATAGAATTCAAAATTTCTTGTAATGTCATTTATTTTTCCTCCTTAGAAATCAAACAAAAATTCGTTTGTTCTATCTATTTTTTTATTTTGTTTTTGTTCAAGTAAATTTTTCGGCGTGTGTTGGTATTCCTTATACATATCGGAAATGCAAGCAACTGCCTGCACCTCATCAGTGACTTTTATATCAAAGAATTCAGCTGCTTCATTACCCGTAAACCATTTTTCTTCAGCAACAAATTCCCGAATAGTGTCTATTGAAACACCTTCTTTAAGGTTCTCAGCATAAATGTTTAGAATACCTTCTTCTACTGTATCTAATGTATCGGCAGCTTTACGCAGATCCTCTGCATTTCCCCAAGTGCTTGTCCAAGGTTTATGAATCATAAAAAAAGCATTAGCAGGGATAACAACTTCATCACCAGCCAACGCTATTACAGAAGCAATACTTGCTGCTAAACCATCTACATACACACGTTTATAACCTTGATGACGTTTTATCATGTTATATATAGCAACTCCAGCAAATACAGCGCCACCACCACTATTGATGTAAATATTTAAGTCTTTACCCTTTGCACTATCCAAAAAGGTTTTTACATTTTCAGGGTACTGATCTTCATCTTCCCAGGCTCCCCACCAGCTAGAAACAATATCTCCGTAAAAGTATAGATCGGCACTTGTTTCTGTCATGTTTTTAACTTGTAAAAAGTTATTCAGATTATCCTTCCTTTTGTCCATTATCATCACCTCCTTCAGTTGATTTCGTATCGTCTATGACAGCAGTATCTAATCGTCTTATATACTTATCTCCGCCCTCAATTGGAGGCATATTAAGTATTTCTAAAACATCATTTGCACACATGATTCCTCTATCGACAAATTGAACTAAACCTAATTTAGAAGACATTGAAGCGTATTGGAGACTTGAAGCTTCGAATATAATTCTGTTTCCAAATCCTCTTTCTCGTTTCGAAAAAATCTTTCTAGTATATTCATTGCTTAATTGCATTGAAAACGGTTGGATTTCGGCTTCGAAATAAGAATTCCACTCGTCTTCTGAATAGTTACTCATGACAATTTTCTCGTTAGTACCAAAGTAAGCGTATATCCTTTTTATTGTTTCACTTATTTGTTTTTCATTAGGTACATATGATTCGTTTTTAACTTGTTGAATATCATATTTACCATCAGCTGCTGCTGCTCCGCCCATTTCAGAGTCAATATTTAAATAATTGGTTGTAAAATCCTTAACAGCTCTTTTCATATCTTCCGGGCGAAGTACAGCTGTAAATTTTAGTATCCATTTAATGACTGCGCTATTTTTCACAGCATTAATAATCCCTTGATCAATGGTATTTACAACTTCCATTAGTGGAAGTAATGTTTCTTTTGGTGAATCTCCAAAAATATCATTTCCATTAAAATCGTTTCTCAAATGGATAATATGTTTGTACGGTATCGTTTGATAATCACCATTCATAAATAGGAATTTCAAATATAATTCACCGTTTCCATCTTGAACGGCTTCTACACTTGTTGTCGGTATAGGGTACAGTTCGCTAATAAAATTAAATTCGTCATACTTAATATATATAAAAGCATTATTATTAAGCTTTAATTGTGTAGCGACTTTTTCTTGAAGCATTTGGCCACTCATTAAAGGATTAGGTTCTTCTAATAAAAACTTTATTGGTACATTAGGATTTACTTTAAAAACTTTGTCATTTTTCAAGAGGTGTTTAGCTACTAGCTTTCCGATAGCTTTTGAAAACGGTCGAATACAAGAACGGATGATATCCGATTTATATAAATTACCTCCAAATGAGTAGAATCCGTTTCCATAATCTGAAATCATTTCGAAACGAGTTGTATTTTTTTCCTTTTTATTAGGAAAAATCCAATCTTTTAAACCCAAATTCTCACCTCCTTTTTAAATCATATTAAGATAGTCATTACGTTTTTCTTGAAGGACTACATATGCATTTAAAAGCGCTGCTGTTCCATCTATTCGACGACGCTGGTTTTTCGTTTTATTCGGTTGAATATTTAAGTTCTTATCAATATCAATCGCTGTATTTGAAAGACACCATTTATCAATCGGATTGTTGTTATAATTCACCAATTTGGATTCCAAATCAGCTCCTAATAATTTCATCGGGCTAGATAATGTTTGTTTACCTTGTGCAACAGGAATCATAGATTCTTTTCCGAAGTATCCTTCCATTTCTTCAACCCAATAGTTAGCACTCCATCTGTCATAACCAATCCAAGGTAAATAAATGCCAAACTCATCACGCATTTCTAAAAACCATTGTGTAACATACTTATAGTGAACTGAATTACCAGGTGTGGTCCTTAATAATTCTTGTTCATGCCATAAATCATAAGGAATATCATCTTCTCTACTTCTTTGTTCTAACAAATCTTCAGGAAGCCAATACATTTGTTTAACATATATGTGCGGATCATCCGGAACCATAAAAATAACCTTCGCTGCGGTAAGATCGGTTGTCGAAGATAAATCACAACCACCAATTCCGTACGAAGGTTTTAGTGCACTAATATCAAACTTAGCTTTATTGTTTAATTGTTCAAAGGTTAACCAGGCTTCTGTTGACGTTTCTCTAATATTAAAATCTTTTGTAAGTAAGTTTTTAACAAGCATAGCATTTGCTTTCGCTTTTTCAACTTTGCTTCTTAATTGATCTAAGTTTTTGATTGTACCCAATCCTGGATTCGCTTTTTTCCAACAAGACTCTTCTGTCCATTCTTCACGTTTATCCAGTTCATAAATAATAGGAAGAACTCGTTCATCTTTATAACCATCTGGATCATCGTAACCATTAATAATACGTTCAGCTTCTTCATATTTGATATCAAAAATACCTTCACGAACCGTACCAGCAGTCGTTGTAATAATTGATATTGGTTGTTCACGAGCTGTCATACCATCAACAATAACGTCATAAAGATTCTTATCTTCAATAGCATGTAGTTCATCTATCAATGAACAATGCACGTTAAGTCCGTCAAGCGTATTAGAATCACTTGAAAGTGGTTTGAAAGAACCATCGTTAAAATCTGAAATCATTTCAGCTACTAGCGTACGAATTCTTTTAGAAAGGATTGGTGATTTTTTCACCATTCTCTTTGCTTCAGACCAAATAATTTTAGCTTGGTCTTTTTTTGTCAATTGTTATTATCGGTAGGCTTTTTATCCATACCCTCTGGAAGTTTCCCTCATTTTCATCGGTTGGTCAATTCCAACCCAGTTTAGCGTACATTTTCAACCAAAAAACAACCTTTATTGGTTGTCGAGCACTCTTGGAAGGATTATATTTATTCACCTTCTACGCGTTACGGTGACAATCAGCCTTTCGCAATCTGATTGTTTACCTCGGTGTTGACATATTGATTTTTATGAATTTGGGTATCTATTTTTAGCTCTTTTAACAATCTTCTTAGTGTATTTCGGCTTATACTAAGTTCTTTGGAAATGAAGTTTTGTGAATTCCCTTCCAAATACATGGAAATAGCCTTTTCATTTTTTGAAGATTGATTGTTTTTTGCTCTTGATTTTAACTTTTCTCTTAATTCTGGTTTCACTGTTGTATAGGTTCTGTTATACATGAGATTGTAAACTGTATCTTGAGAAACATTGTGCTTCATCATAATTTCTTTAACTGGTGTATCATTGTATAATTCGTTTATGATTTCACCAGCCAATTCATTACTTATAATAGCGTTTGGGTTTTCTTCACCCCATTGAATACGTTTGTTTCGTTTTGTTTCTTTTATTCTTTCAATGGATTCTTTCGGCATCCTGATTCCCTTCCTACCCTTGGATATATTTAAACAATGTTCTTTGGTCATCTTATAGTTTTTTCTACTTTCACTCATTTTCCTTCTAACCTCAAGACTAAACGTCCTATAGGTTTGACCACCGGTAAGTAGATTGTAACCGTTTTGATTGACCATGCTCTGATAAAGTTCAATGTATTTACACTCTAAATCATCTAACTTATCAATTGAACAATGTTCTAGGAATTGTATGCAAAAATTCTTTTCCCCATATTTATTGAACGCTCTTTGTAAATAAGAATTGTGATGTGAATCGTTCCTCAAATAATTAAGGTGATTTCTTTTTCTTTTTCTAAAATTTACAGTCTGTCCTATATAAGTTTTACCATTAATAAGATTAGTAATTTTATAGATACCAATTTTATTCATATTATCCAGCACCATCCTCTATAGTTAATTATATCCTACAGAAACATGGTTGGTCAATTTTAGTTTCCACCGATTTTGCTCGATTTTAAGCCGCCACAAGTTTAGCGGCTGATACGATTTCCGGTCCTGGTTCATTATCAGCAACCATCATATATAAAGCAATCGCAGACCCCCAAGCGCTCTTACCATTCTTACGGGCCACAATTAACATAAACTCACGGTATTTTCTTACACCATCTATTTTATGAACAAAACCAAATAAAGCGGCCGTCATAGCTTTTTGCCATAGCTCTAATAAAAATGGTTTTCCGCCCATTTTACCTTTACTATGTTTGCAAAAATTCTCAACAAATTCTATTGCATGATTCGCTCGGTTAGCGTTATATTCCCATTCACTTTTGGTACTTCCTATATCAGTAACGAGCTTCTTATAAACTCGCCTAACTTTATCCGATACTATTTCTTGTTTATTCTTTATTTTGTACCAGTATTCTAGAATCGGATTATAGGATAAAGGATATTCAATCACGTTTATTCACGAATGATTCAAATCCATCATCTTTCTTTTTAGGTTCTGGTGGAATCTTAGGAACATAATCGCCGAGTTGTTTCATGATAGATTGATAGTTTTTATTCATCGATATATAACGCCGAGCTTGTGGACGTTCTCTTTCATATGGATCTTGATTCTCTGATTGTGAGAACATTTCATCATACCCATTCTCATCGAGATCTTTTCGAATATCTTCTAATCGTACACGCAAGTCTGCAGCTTCTACAATTAGCCCCTCCACAACCAAGAGGGTATCTTTTGGCATCTCTTTATAAATCCGTTTAAGTCTGTTTACTTCCTTCTTAACTCGTTCTTCTTTTGTTAATTCTTTCTTTATCGCCATCAATAACACCTCACTTCATTTGTATTGGGGTAGGGGGGTCACGCGAAATGACCTGTGTGTTACACGAAGCTCCCCTCTCGGTCCCCCTATAGGCCTTTGATTTATTTTTGATAGGGGGGAGTAAGGGATAGTGCCAATAAGGCTGTTGATTTTGCCTGCATTAAAGAACAATATGCATCTGGTCCGTTTAAGCGGTCTACTGCTTTATCTATCTCTTCAATATGTTCAATAATCAATTCACGTGTATTGCCTTTATGTTTTTCAATTTCATTTATACTTTCCATACATCTATTACACATTAGTCATCACTCCTTTTAATCTCGATCTATCAATCACCCATGTCTTACCTATCTTCTTCGCTACAATCTTTCCTTCTGCACACAAATTCTTTACATGACCAGAAGATACATTAAGAATAATCGCAGCATCATTTACACCAATTGTATTATGGAAGAAAGTATTCATTCATTTATTAATCTGCCCTCCATTGCTCCAACCACATCCTGCACAATGTTTAACATTAGCTACCGCTCCACCATCAGCATATAAATCAGTAGCTTCTATTGGTTCATCACAGTTAGGACACGCTTCTATATCTATAGGTTTCACAGATAAAACATTATTGATATTGAAATAACTACTGCTTTGATTCAATAGCACTTCACGTTCATTAGTATTAAACAATCTAATTACACCAGTAACTATATCTTTACTACCATCAATGAATGTTACCTCGTTCGCTTTAATACACTTAGCATCATTCTGTTTTGATAGTTCATTATCATTACGTTCACTTATCACTCATATCCCCTCCTAATCAAATCACCATTCTCATCAAACATTACATCTTCTCTAACCAATACAGCTTTACCAAACGTCTTAGTGTTATGACAAGGTAAGCATAAGTACTGTAGGTTCTCATGATTCAATGTGATATCTGGATTGTCTATAGTCTCTGGTGTTATCTCAACAATATGGTCAACAATATATCCAGGTACTTCTTTGCAATGCTCACACATTCCATCTAATGTTGTAGCAATGTATGACTCTCTGCACTTCTCCCAAGCTGTTGACTTATAGAATTTCTTTGCGTATTCCTTTGCCATTCACCCACCTCACGATAATCTCTTCTATAAATTTGCAATTACGATTCGTTATGCACTTTCTCAAACAATCGATCATATTTCTCTTCTTCAATAGGTTCTAAGTCTAATAGGATTCTCGCTTCATTTAAACTTAGTTTTCCCTCTTCAATCTTCTTTTCTATAAGCTTAACTTTCTCAATTGTCATTTCATTTCACTCCTTACCATTCATCGCGTTATCGTATCACCTTTACGCCTCTACCCATTTGTGCGTCACTTCTTGAGTAACTCTATATTTAATAGGAACTAATACACCATTTATTAAATCAGCAATTTCTTCTGCCTTTTCTTTACTTTCAATTATCTTAGCTATCCCTTCACTTCCAGCTAAATCAATAATAGGAAACGGGCAATCATAACCAACAGCAAACCTAGATACCCATAATCGGCCTACTTTTACTTTGTACTTGAACTTTATCTCCTCCATTATTCATCCTCCCCCATTAGTTCATATTCTCTCACTCTTGTAAGTGCGTACTCGAGAGTACCCAAGATATTATCCGCGCTATTTCTTTCGCTTACTTGTACACTTAAAATATCAACTTTCTCTTTTAGTTCTTCCACAGTTGCAGATAATGATTTGACTGATTCTTTTAACTCTTCATTTTCCATAGCTAAATTTGTTAAATACTCGATTCTCTTTTTGAATTTAACTTCTTCAAATATCTGTTTTTCAAAATCCGTCATCTCATCCTCCTTACAAAATAAAAAAGCAGCTTATTAGCTACTTAATTAAGATCGAATCATGTTCATAATAATTAGGATGAATCTCATCGCCGCTCCTCATAACACTAGCGCATAAGAATCTACCTTCTACAATTTCATTTGTTTCAAGTAGTACCTTAGCTGAAAAGTATGTCCTGCTATCGATTGAGCTTTTTAATAATTCGTTCTTTTTTTCTGATTTAAAATCAAAGTGTATTGTTCTGTCACTTCGATAGACAAGATATTCTTTCGGATGCGGAACATATTCTTTCGAAGGCTCTTCCCAAACCTCACCATCGATAAATTGAATATCTTGACCTTCTATTTCAATGGTTTTGATTTTAATTTTATTCACTTAATTCATCCCCTTTCCTTCTTGAATAATATTATATCAGCTATTTTAACTCCCCTACTATCTCATCAAATAACTGTTGTCCTTTTTCCGGATATCTTTCTAATCCACCATCAGCGAAATATTCACCTTCACTATTTATCATTTCAATTAATACTTCACCTTTTTCCCATACCTGCATTGACAATGTTGTACTTGATTCAAATTGTTTTAATGCTTCCTTTCTGTCTACCGTTGCCAACTTAATATCTAAATCACCATGGTCCCACATCGAAATGGTATAGATCAGCACGAAATCACCTCAAATGAATTTTTCATTCAATTTATCTAATACATTGCAAATCAACATCTATATCATAATAAATTAGTTAAAATGTAAGTATAGGTAAATAAAGAAGAATATAGTCTTCTTACAGAACGACATATACATATATCTATTTGTAATTTATAAGATAAAATTGTCTGCATATCTATATACAACTGTAATTTTTAGCCTGTATCTATTTTGTTCCATTCAGTTTATCTTTTCTTATAGCTTTCAACTGCTCCATTTCCTTATGTAATGAATCGTCAATGTCATAACCAAACTTATTCTCTTCCTTCGCCTTAATGAACTGAATCATAATAAGTAAACAAATTGTCATTCCCACACAGTAACCAATAAAGAAGCTTAACCAAGTCATCCCCTCACCCCTTATCCCTAAATGCAACACGTTTGCGCTTATCTTTCCTTAACAACAAACAAGACGCCCACCAGATCACGGCAGTGCCTACGATAATTGATATTATTTTAGAAAACAATAATTAACACCTGATCGGCCATGTTTTCACTGTAACTATAATCGTATCCATTAGCGGACAAAAATGCTTCTACACTTTCTATTACAGAATTCACATCATCTTTTTCTATAACAACTTTCTTTTCTTCGACTAGTTTATTTAATATCCAGTTAACTTATCTACTGCTTCTTTCATATAATCATTCACCTCCCTAACCAAATGTCCATTTTGTTTAATTTTATATGCGGGTAAGGATTTGCACCTTACAATGCAACTACTTTACTGGTCGATTTTACCGTCATGATTCGGTAAGTTGCAGGAATTTCAGTTAGGTTTCACCCTACACACCGATAACCTTATAGCGTCTACCTATTCCGCCACCGCATTATCGTTTAATGTGTAATTTCTATATAACAAAGAAAAAAGCACCCGTTATGGATGCCTCTTATGCCGATTCCACTACATCTTTACCATCCTTTCCTATTTAACTGGTGAGTAGCATCCCAACCTTTACTACTCCATCGACTCCCAAAGAATTGAGGATGTCCATTATTCGCTCTAAACCAGGAACCAATACATAATTTCATTATTAGTTCCGGTTTACAATGAACAAAAAAGCCATCACCGAAGTGACAGCTCTTTCACGGCTTATAAAAATATTAAAGGGGATGGGAGAAATCATTCACGAAAGGGGAATTTCGCAATCATTTCAAGGTCAAGATTACTCTCAACCTTCTCAAAACAACCGATACATACAATGCGACTCAGTTTTTAGCTCTTTGGCTATCCTGGTTATCGTGTTCGGTTGCTTGGAGAAGGAAAAGACCTTCTCGTTTATACTCCGTAGAGTCGGTCAATACTTCGGCTGTCGCATGGCCTTCGCAAACCGTTTTTGTTATATTTCGTCCCGTGACAGATGAGATATAAATATTGTCGAATATAAAGGGAATCAATCTTTATATTCACATCAAGACGGTACTACCTTTTTCCACCGCCTTACTACAACCAATATAGGGGATGTATCGTGAAAAGGGGATTAAACACGATAGGATGTATATTGGCTGTAGTAAAGAGGTGACTAGTCTCTTTACACCCTAACTACACGCCCATGTAGTAAGAATCGTGAGTAATTACTATATGAACTATCATCAGGCTACGTATACAGCAGATTTTTTAAAATGTATTAATCCAAAACATATAGATTTTCTAGAACGAGTTCACTCAATCATGAGCAACACCCCCATTCGTAGAAATCAACATACAGGACGAAAATAGATATATTTATATCCATTTCCATAACATAAAAAGGTGAAAGATTATATTATGGATGATAGATACAAATTAGAAACAGCATGACGGAATGTGAGTCGTCTCACACCCGCCACACTGGAATATGTCTTCATTTGTTTTAATTGGTCTTTTCGTCTTAACGCGGGTTCGTACCGCCTTGCCCGCCCTACTATGCGGTATACGTTACCGTGACATTCTCACATAAGAACGTTTCACTTATAGGAGTGTTAATCCTTTGCAATAGGGTTTCTAATCCTATCCTTGTAGTTGTCAAAGAACCGTCCAAAGCTCGTTAATGAGCTTGTAAGATAATAATAATTTGAATCGCACATCTACTTATCCGCTCCTTTATCGTTAATTTATCCGCGTTTTATCCGTGTTTTTTAAATAATAAGTAACGATTCAGCAAGTGCCATAATTGCATGTCTCTTTTGTGTATAGAACCAGTTATTCTCCATCATCATTTGTGCCTTTACAGCTTTATCGCTCATCAATCCATTATTAAGATACTTCCTCTCAATGATCTCCCTCTGCTCCGGATCTAAAGCATGTTCTAACGCTCTCTTCATTTGAATGTACTTGATATCCTTTATTTTCTTCGTATTACGTATTTCAACGAAAGGACTACTGATATTCTCTACTGCACACTCTTTCTGATTAATCATACGAACTTTTAAAGCTCTATAGTTGAATAACGCCTTTGCTACTTCCCTCTGTATTTCCTTGTACTCCTCATTCGTGATTTCTGGAAAGAATGCTAATTGCTCCATCTAGAATCCCCCTATTTCTTAATTTGTCTTTTTAACATCACGTAAGGTACGTGAAATTTTACTATCTCTTTGTTGAATAAGGGAAACATGCATAGCGAGTAGCCCCCACCATCCACTCTGCATGGTTCCGTTATCCATTTACTTAAGTCCTAACTTTTTTAACAACCAAATACCTATTAAAGAACCTCTCACTTTGTCTAACTTTTGTTTCTCATGTTCTAACATTCTGACTTTACTTTGAAGATACTCTCTTTCATTTTTCCAATTTACGTTTTCGTTGGCTGCTTTAAACCATTCTAAGTTCTTTCTAACTTTTGCATGCAATATAAATGTTTCTGCACAATAAGAAACTCCTTTTTGACAATTACCGTCATCAGTCCAAGCTAGTTTTAAACAACCTTCTGCCGGACTCCCTTTAATATTGTCATCTTTATCATGTACAAAGACTGTTCCGATTGGTAAATCAAACATTTCCTTTTGTAAAATGTATTTGTTCATATGTTTTTGTCTTTCTTTAGATAGTCTGTAAATATCTTCTCTCATTATTTCGCCCTCCATTAAGCCTTTAATAATTTACGTTTCTTGTTGGCCATCTTTTCTTTTGCTGCTTCAATTATTTGCTACCTTCTTATGGTCCTGATCAAACTGAATCATTCCATCGAACATAACTGGCGCTACTGCTTCATCAACGTATTGCAAGTAATCAACTGATGCTCGTTCCGTCTGTTCTACTAAGTACCCATAAATATCAAAGTCTGCTCTTGGTATAGACTTCTTGCCCTTTGGTTGATGAGACATCCTTACATAAGATTGAATAACTGAAAGTGGTACTACGAATATTGATTTATCCTTACTAAACTCTATAAGGAAGAAACATATCGCTCCCATCTTTCCTGCTTTCTCCAGGTAATCCAACTGGTGCTGTGCAATGTTCTTTAAATCAAATCGTCCAGGATTCTCTGTAGATTTCGCTTCAAATGCTATTGCTCGTCCCTTATACACGCCATCATAGTCTACTGTACTTTTAGCTTCATAGAACCCTTTTGTCACTTGGCTGCCCTTACTCTTAATCACCTTCACAGGAGTCGGACGCTTGTTTATAAGCGCCACTCCACCTCTTTGATACATTTCATTAGATAGATTGATAAGCTTCTCAAATGCCATCCCACGATTTCCTAGTCCCATTAATACCACTCTCTTTCTACTGTATTAATAATTTCATTTAATTTACATTCTCCGCATAAGTACGAATCTAAAAGTGAACGGTACCCCATTTTCCTTTTAATATATACTTTACGGTTACACATGCAGCACTTTTTCGCTTTTGTAATTCTCCACCTTTGTTTTTTCATTGTTATTCCTCACTTTCTATTAAAAGGATTATTTTGTTAAGAATTTATTATTTCTTTAATTCTATTAAGTTTGTCTAAGTTGTTATTGTTTAGCGTTTCTCGATCAATACTAATATTCGCTCGTCTACGCGTATTCATCGCTTCAACAAAACAAGAATGTTTATTTTCTTTATCCCTAGCTAACATTTGAATGCCTTGGAAAGAAGCATCACATA